>JANPOX010000235.1:0-15196 GCA_031428235.1 Bacteroidia bacterium
CTGGCGGCAAAAGGACTGTATACAGAATTGCGGACATCTTTCACATCATCACTTACTTTACTGACCGGTAATTCACCAATATCTTCGTTGAAAAACTCGATCCTGCCTTCGGCTTCGTTTGTATTATCTACATATTTCACAAACTTTCCGCCTCCATATTCCATAAAATAATTGCGTAAGCTACTGATACGTCTCTTTGCCAAATTCACATTATAATCTGTACTGGCTAAAGGACTGCAATAACCTTTCATCGTAATTTTTACTTTTTCGCCACGCAATAAAACCTGATCTAATAGTAAAGCAAATTTATCAAGGTCCTGCATACCGGCATCTACACTGTCTTCAAAAAAATTTTCTATTCGGTTAATCGCATAATCTTTTTGATCACCTTCTAAACCTTTAGCATATTCTCCAAAATATTTTGGTTTTAGAACCGTATAATCTTCATAGGTTTTTTTATAATTTTTTTTAGTAACAATCACTTTTGTTTTTGGCTCCGGTTCATCATTGTGAAAGTACAATGTTAATGGAACCAACACCTTCATTTGGTTGATCAGTAGAGCTGTTGTATCAATTGGCTTTGGCGGCTCTGTTAATGGTGTGATCGGAAAACTATATATATCATTGCAGCAATTAGGTTTATCTTCAAAATATGAACCTAAACGGTTTGATGAAATATATGCTCTGTTTTTTTTAGAATTGATGCTGTAATAAATATCATTGTAACTGCTGTTAATCGGATAACCAATATTCTGAACATCCGAAAAAGCATTGTCCTTGTATTCCGAAGTAAAAATATCGAAATTACCCAATCCTTTATGCCATGTGCTGCTGAAATACAATGTCTTATTTTCCTTTACAAACCATGGTGTGATATCATCTTCAATGGAGTTTATTTTTTTTCCAGCATTAACCGGGACTTCAAATGTTCCATCTTCATTCATAAAAGCATACCAGATGTCCATAGCGCCTTCTCCCGCTCCTCTGTCACTTGAGAAAAACAAAACCTGCTTACCGTTTATTTCACTCAAACAAGGTTGAGTTGTATTAGCTCCATTTACATTTATTGGTGCGGAAAGTTTTTGTAATTCATTCCAATGACCTTCTTTAAAATCAGAAACATAAATTTCGCAACGGTACTGTGTCGCGTTTAATGCACCACAGCGGGATACAAATACTTTTGTAAAATCTGCATTAAAACTAGTGTTGGCATTATGGATATTGCTTTTGTTAAACAACGAATCGAGCTCCTGTGCTTTTAGAAATTTATTTTCTTTTGTGGCTGATTTGTGCGCTGTATATAATTTATTAAATCCTACACCGGCGGCATCTGTTTTTGTTTTATCCCGCAAAGATGAAAAATACAACAAGCTATCATATTCAAAAGGGGCATACTCACTTACTTTGCTATTCACAGCACTATCCAGGTGAATGACTTTAACCTCAACCGGGTTTTTAATCAACACTTGTGCAATGTCGCATGACTCAAATTCTTGTTTTGCTTTTAGAGAACGTTGTTTTTTTATTTTGTCTTTGCTATTGCGTTGCTTCTTATAATACTTGTCAAAATATTTTTTCGCTTCTTTATACTTTCCTGTCCCTTTTAACAAAGTGGCAATATAAAATGGAACTTCGGTATACGTTTTACCATTATCTTTTTTATAAATTTTTTCATACCAGTGCAATGCTGTTGAGTTATCATAATTTAAACGGGAGGCATCAGCAAACAATAACTGATACTCAATTTTTGAAGAATCCAATAAAATAAGTTGATTATAAACCTGAGCAGAAGAGGAAAAATCTTTGTTGTTATTTGCTTCGGCACCTTGCTTTAATAAATGCTTGATGCTTTGAGAACGAACGGCATTTGCAAATAATATAAACACAATTAAAACCTTATACATGTTCTTTTGTAGCATATAATTACATGTATATTGGGCAAACACGTGATTTAGGAACAAATACTCTTGGCTTAGCCCAGATGTAAATAAATGAAATTTCAAATCCGCCTTTACCGTTTGTTGCCCTTTTAAATTGCGAGTAATTATAATCATAAGAAACCTGCAGTCGCATCTGATTATATTGCAAACCTACGGTTGTAATGAACGCATCTTTGAAACGGTTTAATAACCCGATATTAAATACTGTATTGGTTTTTGGATCAATGGTGTGGTAATAAGATAAGCCCACTAAATTTTCCCTAAACTTGTGTTGTTGATTGCCATAATATTCAAACATCACTGCTGAAATATTATTGAAGCTGTATTTCAATTGTAAGGACTCATTATGTCGCGGTCTTAACACCACACCAGAAGTATTGTAAAAGGAAACGTTTGGCTTATTGATATGGCTGATTCCGTAACCAATAGTTCCTTTTATTTTTTTGGTTATTGTTTTTTGAATTACTATTCCTAAAGAAACATCCCCAAATACTTTACTTTGTCTTGAGAAATTTTCACCACTGGAAAGTCCTTGGTTATAGGCATCGCCATCCCATTGGTTATCGTAGGATAATCGGTTAGGATCTATTTTAATATTTGTCAATCCTGCTAATACACCAACAGCCAAGGTTAAAGTTGTATCACTTTTAAACGCAAATTTGTGATTAAAAGGAACTTTAAAGTCCGTGATGGTATATTTCCCATCTCCCGAAGCATCATGATTAAAAATTACACCAACCGATTCCTTTGTGTTTTTAATCAATGTTTTTTTTAAATTATAATCTGCACCAAAGCTAAATGTATTGTAAGGAACAGCGACACTCTTCCATTGATTGCGGTAATTAAAAATTAAACGCCCATCCCCATCAAACATCCCGGTATTAGCCGGATTTAAATTTAAAGGCGACATGTTCCAGTTTGAAAAATGAATGTCCTGACTAATTAAGAAATTAGAATTAAGAATTAAAAATGCCAGGGACACTATAAAACAATTAGCCGGATATGTCTTTCTAAAATTCATTTCTATTATCTCATCAACGTGATGTTTCCTTTTTTAAATGATTCCTGTCCGTTATTGCATTTGAATGTCATATAGTATCCGTAAACACCTTGGTCAAGTGCTTTTCCCTTAAATGTGCCATCCCATCCTTTGTTCACATCATTTGTTTCAAATAATTTTTCGCCCCAACGATCATAAATAGTTAAATAAACTTCTGTTATAAAATTACTCCGGATAAATAATATATCGTTTACGCCATCATTGTTAGGAGTAAATCCCGTTGGTAAATACACAACACCTGCATTACACTCATCCGTAATCACATATACATAAATTGTTTCAATATAATGCCTGCAATTATAGGCGTCTGTTGCGTATATAGCGTATTCGCCAGATTTAGTTGGGGTAACCTGAAATGTATTACCGCCTGCATAAAAAACATTTGCATCCGGCATAACGGTTATCGTATTGGTAAGAGCCAATCCATTTAAGGATACGTTTGCAGATTGTCCCAAATTGAGCGTTGATGGATTAACTGTTAATGAAGACGTATTATATGAAAATGGTGGAACAACAACCATTGTAGTCAACAAGCTATTACATGTATCGCTACCATTAACCGTTGAAATAGTAACGGTATAAATTGTTGTTGTTAGTGGAAAAGCTAAAGGATTTGAAATAGTTGAATTTGATAATGTTTGTGCGGGTAGCCATGAATATATGACACCTCCTGTGGCTGTTAACTGCACTGTATCTGGTTCGCATTTTGTAATAGTACTGTTTACCGAAATAGGAGTAAAGGCGGCTAGCGTTACCACTTTGTTACTGGTGTCTTTACAACCAAAAACATTTGTTGAGATTAATTGTACTGTATATGAATTAGATGATCCATAAAAATGTAAAGGGTTTTGAGCCGTTGATGTATACGTGTTACCAAAATTCCATTCCCACGCGACCGGGCTCAAATAAGAGGAATCCATAAACTGAACATCGTTAGAACATGAACCAATTGAATAACTAAAAGCCGAATTAATTTTTGGGTTCACAAATACTGTGGTGTTGATGGTTTTAAAACAAGAGGGCGACAAAGTATTGTTTTCAATCATCACGCTGTAAGTGGTGGTTGTACTTGGCGATGCCACAGGATTATAAATACTGCTGTTTGACAAAGAGGAGGCCGGTGACCATGTATAACTCGTTCCTCCGTTTGCAATTAACTGACTGGTAAAACCCCAGCAAATAGTGTCATTAGAGGAAACTGAGTTAGTGAAATTAAAAATGGTTACTGGTTTGGAAATACTGTCTCTGCATCCAAATGCATTTACACTTAACAAACTAACAGTATAAGTGCCATTTGCAGAATATGTTTGAGTACTTTGATTAGATGAGTTTGACAAATTACCTCCACTAAAATTCCAGAAAATAGTTTGTAAACTAGAGGCAGGAACGGATGAGTTTGTAAAACTTACCGAATCAGTGCAGGGAAATGGAGTAGCCATAAATCCTGCGCTGTCAATTGGATTAACAGAAACAGATGTGGTAAGCGTTTTGATGCAGTTTTTAATTAATAAGCTGTTTTGTGTGATGGTAACCGTATAAACAGTGGTTGCAGTTGCATTACAAACGGGGTTTGAAACAGTGGTATTAGACAATCCTTGCGAGGGCAGCCAACTGTATGAATCACCACCATTTGCTAATAAATTTACGCTACCATTAATACATTTTGTTTTCGGTGGGTTTATAGATACGGAATCTACCGGTACAATAATGGTTTGTTGAAGTGTGTCTTTACATCCATACCCATTTTGGGCTATTAAAGAAACCGTGTAGGTTCCTGCATTATTAAAAGAATACGACGTGTTAGTTTGTGTAGAAACGGACGTTGAATTTATAAACCAGTTAAAAGAATCGTTTAATGAATCCGATTGATTTATAAATGTTGCTGAATTAGAGCAGGTATCAGTTAATGACAGAAACCCTACATTGGGCTTCGGAAAAATTGAAATGGTAACAACAGCCGTATCTCTGCATGCGGGTTTAGTAATAATACTTGCAACCAATGTTACGGTGTAAGTGCCTAAACCCGGATAATTATAGGAAGGAGAAGTCACATGCGAAGTGTCTCCTAAAGTTGATTGATCGCCAAAATTCCAATCATAATTTAATCCTGAACTACCGGAACTGGTATTAATGAATGTAGCCGTAGTGATACCGCATAAATTTTGAGGAATCTGCGCTGCCGCAACCACAGCACTAGGACAAGGTTTTACAATCAATTGAAAATCCCTTTTTGTTTCACTTAAAAAAACACCATTCCTGTATTCCTTTACCTTAATTCCTATTACAAAATAGCCTTGAGTATTTGGGGTTGCTGTTACTTGTCCGGTAGATGAATTAATTTGCATTGGAACGCCTCCCAGCATATTCAAAGTGCTGTATGTGGATGCCCAAACAATTGGATTAAATGGCGGATTTACCGGCACACTTGGGCAAGTTGGAACAGTATTTGGACAGGAAGTTCCCTGAGGAACAAAGTTTCCTATCATTGGGCAAGATGCGGTTAACCCATCATAAGGCATAAATAATTCATACACCAATGAATCTCCATCATAATCAATGGCCGAATCATCAAATACCCAAGGCTTATTCACACAAATAAAAGGTGGTGGCCAAAAATTAATCACTGGATTACTATTCACGGCAACAACCTCAGGGCCCGGGATAGTGGCATAATAAGTTGCCCCTACGCAACTCGGATTCACTATATTTAATATATTGACATTTCTGCAACAACGCTGGTAAGAGATCTGGTAGCCTCCCGCCAAAGGGGCTAGATTAATTGTATCAATATAGGTGGTGACTTCATAACAAAAATCCAACGGCGGAATCGTACATGGATCATTTATAGCAGGAGGTAAGGTATCCAGTCCCCTAAAAGTCATTAAAAGAGTTTGCAATAATTGATTATTACTATTGAATATTCCAACGCTTGCAGGATTATCAAATGGTGGAACTCCCACATAACAATCACGATAAACCGTTAATCGTATTTCGTAATTATTTCCTCCTAAATTTTTATAATTTAATTCGCCGCCTACTATATGCGTTGCCTTTGCTTCTGAAAAAAAAAGCAAGCCTGCTATAAAAAATAAAACCCGAAGTAATAATCTCTGCATAGTTCTTAATGTTAGAATTAAGACATACTAAAATAAGAAAAAAAATGGTACTCACAAAAATTCCATCCTAAATAGTGCAATTGAAAATAAAAAAAGGGCATTTACTGCTGTAAACGCCCTTTCGAAAAAAGTATATAGTTTTTATTATCTTAATGTACCGTTCTTATCCGCTTCTTTATTTTGTTTCATGATTTGCAGTGTTTGGTAAACCAATAAAAACGCAATAATTGTCCAAAGAATAATATTTGGGCCATGGCCTAAAACACGCATCATTTTAAACACCCAATACGAAAAGTCTCCGATTGCGTAAAAAACATCTGTCATTGTAATCATTAAAGAAGTCATATAAATCTAATTTTGTAAGTTTACACCACAAAAATATAATTTTTTCTTAATAAAAACGATTTTCCACTAAAAATGATTGTTGCACCTTTAAAAAGTAATATTCAATTATCCATTGTTATACTTATAATATTTTGCTTTGGTGCCTGGGCAGCTACATTCGCCTTTTCAACGGCTGATATTTCTACAATCAATTATAAGGAGCATGTTTTATATTCTTATTTTTTTGACAACCATTTTTCTGTATTATTAAATCAGATCATTATTTTAGGTACGATTTTACTGGGTGCATTCTTTGTTAATTTTTTAGCAATAGACCAGGAAATTACCTCCAAAACTAATTATCTCCCGGCTTTTATCTATATGCTGCTCGCGTTTTCTGCAAGCTCTAAAGGTCTCGTAGAGCCTATTTTAATGGCTAATTTGTTTATACTACCTTCCTTGTATTATTTAATCAATAGTTACAGGCAGGATTTTGCTCTAGCCGAATTCTATAAATCAGGGCTATTTATGGGATTGGCCTCCTTTTTTTGTATTCATTATATTGTCATCTTCCCGGTTTGTTTTATTGCACTATTCGTGTTGCGTCCGTTTAACTGGCGCGAAAGTGTAGTAGTGTTATTGGGTTTGTTAACTCCACTATACATCTATTCGTGTATTAGTTATTTAACAACCAATAAAGCCTTTACTGTTTTTGGTATGATGAAAGAAGCAACCTCATCCTTACAAAAACCTATTCTTTCTGAGTATTATATGGCATTGATTTTCATTATGATTCTTGCCTTCTTTTTTTCTATGGTTCATTATTTCGGAAAGGGTTTCGGTGGTAAAGTAAAAACAAAAAAATCGAAATATATTTTATTATGGATGTTGTTACTCTGTTTGTTAATGGTGTTTTTTGAGCAAATTTCCGACATGATTTTATTACCTTGTATTGTGCCGTTAAGTATTATCATTGGTGATTATCTGTCAGAAATAAAACAATTAAAAATAGCAAACACCTTATTGGTTTTGATTATTGGAGGATTCATGATAATTTATTTGCATGCATTCGACATTATTTAACCTTTTTGTTAAAAAAATAGGTGTGCCATTCAGATTGATTTATCTACTTTTGTAAAACGTTTCTAACTTATTAATTATAGCAAAATATGAAATTTGGAGTTGTTGTTTTTCCCGGATCAAATTGTGATGAAGATATGGTGTATGTATTACGCGATATTATGAAACAGGAAACCGTTAAGCTTTGGCATAAAAATACCGACCTGGAAGGATGTACCCATATTATTTTGCCAGGAGGTTTTTCTTATGGTGATTATTTAAGGAGTGGTGCTATTGCCCGCTTTTCTCCTATCATGACAAGCGTTATGAAGCATGCTGAAAACGGGGGTTTTGTGTTTGGTGTTTGCAATGGTTTCCAGATCTTATGCGAAAGCGGTTTGTTACCCGGAGCATTATTACATAACACTACCCGCAAATTTATCTGCAAAAACATATATATAAAACCAGATAATACCCAAACAACGATAACTAATTCCGCTCCAACAAGAGCTCTGAAAATACCAATTGCACATGGTGAAGGAAAATATTTTGCAGACACAGAAACCTTAGCTGGCTTAAATAAAAACGGACAGATTATTTTTAGGTACTGTAATGAAAACGGAGAAATTACTCCTGATTCTAATCCAAATGGTGCCACAGAAAACATTGCCGGTGTTTGTAATGCCACTAAAAATGTATTTGGGATGATGCCACACCCGGAAAGAGCTTCAGACGAATTGTTATCCAATACAGACGGTAAGTTTTTATTTGAGAGTATTTTAAAAGCTGCTTTGGTAAACGCATAATAAATATATCAACAGAAAATATTTCCTATTTTAAATAACCATACCATTTTTAGGGTATGAGTAAAACGGCTTTAAAAACGTACTTTTAAGTGCTTTTTTATGCAAACACTCGATACTTTAAAGCCAGGCCAAACAGCCACGATTCAGGAATTTACCGATAACTTTTTATCGTTGAAATTTATTGAAATGGGCTGCCTTCCCGGAGAAAAACTCAAAGTATCTTTTATTGCGCCACTCGGTGATCCTATAGCTATAGAGGTTTCGGGGTATTTATTAAGTTTAAGAAAACAGGAAGCGGCGACCATCGTTGTTAAAGTAAATCCAGAAAACAACGTCGAATCCTGTGTCATCTAAAGTTCCTCATATTTCAATTGCACTTATTGGGAATCCAAATAGCGGGAAATCAACCTTGTTTAATTCCCTTACCGGACTGAACCAAAAAACAGGAAATTACTCCGGTGTTACTGTAGATAAACATTACGGCTCCTATAAATTTAAAGGGATTGATTACAAAATTACTGATCTTCCCGGCACATACAGCTTATATCCAAAATCAATGGATGAAGAGGTAGCCTGCAAAGAGTTACTAAGCGAAAAAGACCATGTTGATGTTGCAGTTATTGTTGTAGATTCTTCTAATTTAAAGAGGCATTTGTTGTTAGCCACACAGGTTGTTGATCTTAAAAAAAGATGTGTGTTGGTTTTAAACATGATTGACGAAGCCGACAAAAATAAAATTGTAATTTATAAAGAGGACCTGGAAAAATTATTCGATGTTCCGGTTGTTCTGGTGAATTCACGTAGCAAAAAAGGCTTAAACGATTTAAGAGAAGCCATTGCCACAGCAAAAGTTTCTGACACCATTTTTTATAATTTCGAAAAACAAAAGCAGTTGTTTTCATCACATGATTCGTATCAAAAAATTATTGAATCTCAGTATCATGAAAACAAATTAAAGATTAAGGAGTTTGAATTAGCTGATAACATTCATCGTTTTGCAAAAATAAATTACATCATTGCAAAGTGCGTGAAACAACCTGCACAGTTGAATAAAAGCACCACCCAAAAACTAGATGCGTTTTTTACACACAAAATCTTTGGATTCGGTTTTTTCTTTTTAATCCTGTTTATTATTTTCCAGTTCATTTTTTACCTGGCCGAATATCCTATGACATGGATCGAGGAAGGCTTTGCCCAACTCATGTCGCTTACAGCTAATACTCTTCCAAAAGGCGGGTTAAACGACCTTATCGTTAATGGAATTTTAGCAGGCTTAAGTGGCATTGTTGTGTTTGTTCCTCAAATTGCATTATTGTTTTTTTTTATTGCCATCCTTGAAGATACAGGCTATATGGCCCGCGCCAGTTTTATTTTAGATAAAGTGATGCGTCGTTTCGGACTCAATGGCAAATCCGTTATTCCCATGATTAGCAGTGTTGCGTGTGCCGTGCCTTCCATCATGAGCACACGTACCATTACCAATTGGAAAGACAGGATCATTACAATTCTGGTGACGCCTTTAGTGAGTTGTTCAGCTCGTTTACCGGTTTACACTTTATTGATCAGCATTATGTTTGTGGGAAAAAAATCAATCGCCGTTTTCAATTACCAGGGTTTGGTTTTAATGGGATTATATGTTCTGGGTTTTGGATCGGCATTATTAGCAGCACTTATCTTAAAATATGTTTTAAAAACTACTGAAAAAAGTTTTTTTATTATGGAATTACCGGTTTACCGAAAACCACAATGGCAAACCATCAGTATGTTAGTGATTAGCAAAGTAAAAGTCTTTTTATTTGATGCGGGAAAAATTATTTTAGCCATATCCATTGTACTATGGTTTTTAACCAGCCATGCTCCTCATGATGATTTTAAAAATTTAGAAGATAATGCAGTTTTAAATAATGTAAATGAACAGAACTTAAATGCTCAAAAACTGGAAGCTTCCTATGCCGGAATTTTAGGAAAAAAAATTGAGCCAGTTATTAAGCCATTAGGATTTGACTGGAAAATAGGCATTGCTTTAATCACTTCATTTGCTGCCAGGGAAGTATTTGTTGGGACGATGGCCACTATTTACAGTAGCGGTGATTCTGATAACACCGAAACCTTAAGGGAAAAACTTTTGGCGGAGAAAAATTTCGAAACTAAAGAACCAGCTTATACGACTGCCGTGTGTTGGTCGTTGCTTATATTTTATGTTTTTGCAATGCAATGTATGAGCACATTAGCTACTACTTATCGCGAAACCAAACATTGGAAATGGCCCGCCATTCAGTTGGTATTTATGACAGGCCTGGCGTATGTATCTTCGCTGATTGTTTATAGTGTATTAAGTTAATAAAATGGACTATCAGCGCTTACTTCATCAAACCATTATTGCCGCTGTATTAGCTGGAAAGGAAATACTGAAAGTGTATGATACCAAATTTGAGGTGGAATATAAAGATGATAAATCGCCCGTTACATTAGCAGATAAAAACGCTAGTGAAAAAATCATTGAAGAATTAAAAGGATTCGATATTCCTGTATTATGCGAAGAGGGTGTTCATGATGATTTTAAAACACGCAACACCTGGGATAAGCTCTGGGTTGTTGATCCGCTGGATGGTACCAAAGAATTTGTAAAACGAAACGGCGAATTTACAGTAAACATCGCCTTGGTGGAAAATAACTATCCAACATTGGGAGTAATTTATTCTCCTGTATTTAAAAATATTTATTTTGCAGCGAAAGGAATGGGCTCTTACAAAATCAATCGTAATAATTTTGAATCAATAATTGATACGATTCAAACCTCAACATTGGAAACTCTTCTTTCTGTTGCGCAAAAACTTCCCATAATTAACAATAGGAAAAGTTATGTGGTAGTTGCCAGTCGTTCACATATGAGCTCAGAAACATATGAGCATATTGAAAAATTAAAAATGCTTCATAAAGAAGTAGAAATTGTAACAACCGGAAGCAGTATTAAAATGTGTTGGGTGGCAGAAGGCGTGGCCGATGAATATCCGCGGTTTGGGCCAACCATGGAATGGGATACAGCAGCAGGGCAGGCAATTTTACAAGAGGCTGGCGCATGCCTGATTGATTTTAGAACACAGCAGCCTATGAAATATAATAGAGAAATTTTGTTGAACAACTGGTTCATCGCCAAACGAAAATAATTCCCGCAGATTGCACAGATGAACGCAGATTTTTTGAATTGATTCTCTGTATAAATATAGAAATTTGCTCTGAAAAAATCCGCGTAATCCTCTGCTCACCGCTGATTTTTTCAATCCGATATCAATAAACCTCAACAAATTTTCTCTGCGGGAATCTGCGTAATCTGCGGGAGATAATTAAAGTAATGCTAATTCCTTTTCGATAATTTTTGAAATCTCATCCGCCTGAAAAACGATCATGGCATGAGAACCTTTCTGAATTGTATAATTTGGTTTCACGTATTTAAATTGCAACAATCGGTCTGCATCACCATGTATGTGAACAAAGTTTTCGGGTAACGAATTTCGTTCCCAGTTCACAATTATATTAATACAGTTTTTAAAATAATCTGCTTTCATGCTGTTAATCATCCCTAAATACTGCGGAATATAAGCTTTCCCAAACCCAATTAGCCAACCACTTTCGTAAGCCATTTTACGATGTTGTTTTTCAGGAATTATTTTGTGAACCGGTATATTTTTAAATAGCCGAATAAACCAGGGCAACTCACTTCGCTGTTTACTTGTTGAAATTAAAAAGATTTTTTTAGGGGAAATCAGTTCTGATAATTCTACGCACAACATTCCACCAAAAGAAACCCCCATTAAACAAAAAGGAATTTCTGTGTTTATTTGTGGCAAAAATTTTCTTGCATACGATCGCATTGTGTCAACTCTTTCCGGCATTGGCCATTTTAACACAATCATTTCAACATCTTTAATTACAATGTTTTCATATAACTTTTCTGTAGTACCTAATCCGGGTATTGCGTAAATCACCATCAAACAAAGGTAATAACATATTCACACTGAAATATATTACATTAAAAACAACAAATGTTAAATCAATTCGGGTTAATAACTTTTTAATGTATTTGTGCTTATCGCATTATATTTGCTCTACAAAAATATAAATGAAAATGATAGTAGAAATGGCTTTAGAAAATATTACCACGGAAGTAAAAAATGAAGTGTTGATTATCACGATCAACCGTCCCGAAAAATTAAATGCTTTAAATAAACAAACCATAGAAGAGTTGCATGAAACTTTTGTTGATGCAGAAAATGATAAAAACATTCGTGCTTTAATTATCACAGGAGCCGGACAAAAAGCATTTGTTGCAGGTGCTGACATTGCTGAATTTGCAAACTACAGTATTGAAGAAGGAAAGCAATTGAGCTCTATCGGCCACTTTAAAATATTTAATTTTATTGAAAATTATTCGAAGCCGGTAATTGCAGCCGTAAATGGTTTTGCCCTTGGTGGTGGACTTGAATTAGCAATGGCTTGTCATATCAGGGTTGCAAGTACAAATGCAAAAATGGGATTGCCAGAAGTTAGTTTAGGGGTAATTCCGGGATATGGCGGCACACAGCGTTTAGCTCAATTGGTTGGAAAAGGAAAAGCATTTGAAATGATTGTTACAGCAGATATGATCAATGCTGAAGATGCTTATAAATGGGGTCTCGTAAATTATGTTACTACACAGGAAGAGATACTAAACAAGTGTTTTGAAATCACTAATAAGATCGTCACTAAATCTCCGGTTGCGGTTAGAACGGCAATTAAAGTTATTAATTCAGGATATAATAATAAACAAAACGGTTACGAAGTTGAAATTGAAGAATTTGGAAAAAGTTTTGGCAGTGGCGATTTTAAAGAAGTTGTGAATGCCTTTTTAGAAAAACGTAAAGCGAATTTTCCTGGCAATTAAAAAATTTACTATAACTTTTTATCATGGCAATAACCCGCCCCTTCAATTTTAAAAAATGGATCGATGAAAACAGAGATCTTTTAAAACCACCTGTAAATAATAAAGTTGTTTATAAAGACACTGAATTTATTGTAATGGTTGTAGGCGGCCCCAATTCAAGGAAAGACTATCACTTTAATGAAAGTGAAGAGTTTTTTTATCAATTGGAAGGAGATATTAAAGTTAAATTACAAATTGATGGCAAATCTGAAGAGTTCGACATCAAAGAAGGAGATATATTTTTATTACCGCCTAAAGTTCCTCATAATCCAATTCGTTTTAAAAACACCATTGGTTTAGTGATGGAACGCCGCCGAAGAGAAGGAGAAATGGATGGACTGATGTGGTTTTGTGAAAAATGCAACACTCAGTTATTTGAAGAAAAATTTGTTTTGAATGATATTGCTTCTCAGTTTCAGGGAGTTTTTGAGAAATTTTATAATTCTGCCGAATTAAGAACTTGTAAATCCTGTGGTCATGTAATGGACCCTCCTCCGGTAATTTCATAGTTTATAGGCATAAAACTTCGTAGAAGTACAGTTTTACCGAGTAAATCTGTAGTTTTTTTAATCATTTTGCTGTATTTTTATACCTTAATTATTAAGAAGATGAACAAATTATTAACAATTGCATTAATTTTTCTTTTTACTCAGGCATCATTCGCTCAACTCGCTGATGGTTTTGATATTAAAAAGGCCTATCAACAGGCAGCAGATAAAGGAATAATCCAAAGCGATATAAAAGGCTATGTGGAATTTTTGCATAACGACTACTTATCCCATAAAGGAAGTAACAACCACACTCACTCATCAAAGAACCTTAATGTATATGATGCCGGTACTATTTATTTAAACGGAAATAATAATTCTTCAAAAATATTTTCTCCCAATTCACCCCAAAATTCCTATTGCCCAAATGCCGGCTTTGAACAAGGAACATTTGCGAACTGGACAGGTGCTTATGGAACAGTATCCAACGGAGGAGTCGGAGCTCCATTTCCCACATACAACCAGACATCTCCCACTATTCAAAACAGCGCAGGAAACAATGCGAGCTTAGTTAACACACTCAACTATCACACCATTATGACCACGCCTGCAACAAATAGTGTTTATCCAAATTGCGTAGGATATGATTCAATAGCATGCAAAGTGATAGGAACTCAAACCGTTTCAGAAATTCCTGTGGTTAACCCCACTGGCGGCCCTGCTTCCGTGCGCTTAAATGGGGCGATGCCTAACTACAGGGCAAGTAAATTAACTTACAACATGGCCTTGAATCCAAATAACAAAAACTTTAGTATTTCATATGCGCTGGTGTTAGAAAACGGATCACACACGGCTGATGATCAGCCTTATTTTTCGGTAAAAGTAACAGATCAAAATGGGACTTTGGTTCCGGGTTGCTCAATTTATACTGTAACGTGCAATTCTCAATTAACCAATCCTGCTTCTCCGTTGTACGATCCTTCCTGGACAGATGCAGTAATAGGTTTTGGGGTTATGTACAGAAAATGGCAAACATTTGCATTCGACTTTTCTAATTACCCGTCAGTTACATCAGTTAATGTTGAGTTTTATGTTGGAGGATGTGCGCAAAGTGGTCATTATGGATACGCTTACGTGGATGCACAATGCAGCCAGGGTGGTGCAGTAGCCAGTTTTTGCGCCAATGCAAATCAGGCGGTGTTAAGTGCGCCTGCTGGTTACAATACTTATCAATGGATTGGCCCATCGGGACCTATTACTGTAGCTAATGGTGGAAATGCTGGCACGGCTACAATTTCACCGGTTTCTGCCGGACAGGTTTTCACTTGTAATGTAACGGCTCCAAACGGCTGTGCAAGTTCATTTCAAACAACTGTAGCAATTTCAACTGTTAGTATTACAGGGGTTGGCTCAACACCTTCTTGTCCAAACGGAAATAGTGGT
>JANPOX010000236.1:0-11547 GCA_031428235.1 Bacteroidia bacterium
GTTGCATTGGCAGATGCCAGAAAAGGAATTGCTTTATTTAAATTACCTGCGCTAAATGTACCCGTATTAGGTATCGTTGAGAACATGGCATATTTTACTCCTGAAGAATTACCGGACAATAAGTATTACATTTTTGGAAAAGATGGCGCTAAGAATTTAGCTGAGGAAATGAATTTACCTTTATTGGGACAAATTCCTTTGGTACAAAGTATTCGTGAATCGGGAGATGTTGGTCGTCCGGCAGTATTGCAGGAGACAACACCTCAAGCGTTAGCTTTCCGAGAAATGGCACAAAATGTAGCACAACAGGTTGCTATTTTAAATGCCAATAAAAAGAAAGAACAAGCAGCGACTGTTTAAATCTGTTTATTCGTCTGTATCTTCATTTTTTGAGAAAATGATAATTTCAATTGAGAGGTGATAGATGTTTTTGTCACTAATTGAATATTTGACGTTATAACGCCAGATGGATAAAATAACTAATTTTTTTCTTATAAGAGAAAGCATAAAGTGTGCTATTTGTGTTTTCCTTCTGATGTGCCCTATGTATTTGAAGACACAGAATTTAATTCCCGATTCTAGTTTTGAAAGCAATAAATTTATCCCTACGAATTTTTCTGAAATAAGAGCATCAATTTCATGGAACGCGCCTAGTTGGGGCACAAGTGACTTGTTTTGTAAGTGTTCCACTAAAAAGAAAATTTTTTCACTCGTTAATGTTCCTGAAAATCTTATGGGGTATCAATATTCACACTCTGGTTCATGTTACGCAGGCTTGTTTGCTTTTTCACATGGAGAGTATAGAGAGTATTTACAAACTCCTCTTTCAGCACCTTTAGAAAAAGATAAATATTATTGTTTAACTATGTATGTAAGCCTGGCAGATTACTCTCGCGCTAGCATTGATCAGTTAGGTGTTTGTTTTTTATCTCATAAAGTAAGCTATCCTAATTCAGATGTTATTACTGATCTTAATCCTATTTATGTAAAAATTGAAAAGGAAGTTGGAAAAGACACAGTAGTTTGGCATCGACTAACTTTAACATATAAATCAATAGGAGGGGAATCCTTTTTACTTATAGGCAGTTTTAAAGTAAATAAAACTCAAAAGACAAAAATTAAAGCTCCCAAAAATGTTAAGACCAGGATAAACCAAATTTCGGAACGTGATTCATATTATTTTATTGATGATGTTAGTCTATTTGAAGGCACGAATTATTCTAAAAATGATAGTATAGTAATGGTTGAACAGTTAATTCTCGATACTCTTTCCAGTAATACCCCTTTTGTCTTTAAAAATATTTTATTTGAAACTAATAAAGCAATTCTATTACCTATATCATATCCTGAATTAGTTGTATTGCTTGACTATTTAAATAAAAAGCCACGCGCTAAAATTGAAATCAATGGACACTCTGATTCTAAAGGAAATGGAGACTATAATAAAACGCTTTCCGAAAAAAGAGCAAAGGCTGTTGTAGATTTTTTAACCGATAAAGGTATCGACAAGGCTCGGATTTCCTTTAGAGGCTATGGAAATTCAAAGCCCATTGCAACAAATACAACAACACTAGGAATGCAACAAAACAGAAGAGTTGAATTTATAATAATTGAAAAATAAAAAAAGAAATTAAATAAAACATATCCACCAATTTGTAGGTGGTTTTTTAAGATTGTTTTCTATTATTAATTTCGTCGCGGATCTTGGATGCTAATTCGTATTGTTCTTCATCTAATGCCGTTTGCAGTAAGCTTTTAAGTTCTTCTGTTGATTTTGAGTGATATTCTCCTTCTGTGGTTGAAGAAGAAACCTCTTCAACAGGGGCAGCGATGGTGCTTTCACCAGAAGGTAAAGTTTCATCATCTAATACAATACCCGCAGATTTTAAGATGAATTCGTAGGTATAAATCGGGCAATTAAAACGAACAGCTAATGCAATGGCATCACTAGTACGTGCATCAATTTCCACTTCACGTGTTCCATCAGAACAAATTAGTTTAGCGTAAAAAATCCCTTCTACTAAATTGTAGATCAAGATCTCGGTTACTTCAATAGAAAATGTTTCAGAAAATGCTTTGAAAAGATCATGAGTCAAAGGACGAGTAGGGGTCATTTTCTCTAACTCAATGGCAATAGCCTGCGCTTCAAACCCACCGATAATAATTGGTAATCTTCGGCTACCTGCACTTTCTCCCAATACCAAGGCATAAGCACCGCTTTGTGTCTGGCTGTAGGATAAACCAACAATTTCTAATCTGACTTTTTTCATTCCCATTTTAAGAGTATCTAATATACTAAAAAAGTATGATTTAGTTTTGATTTGCTTTAAATTTTTTAACCGCTTCCGTCAGTTTTGGAACGATCACAGAGGCATCACCTATTACGCCATAATCAGCAGATTTAAAGAAAGGAGCTTCTTTGTCGCTGTTAATTACTACAATGGTTTTGCTTCCATTTACTCCTGCTAAATGTTGTATCGCACCTGATATTCCTATGGCAATATATAAGTTAGGACGAATTGCCACACCTGTTTGTCCAACATGCTCATGATGTGGTCTCCAATGCATATCAGCTACAGGCCGTGAACAAGCAGTGGTTGCTTTTAATTCTTTTGCAAGATCTTCGATTATTCCCCAGTTTTCAGGGCCTTTCATACCACGTCCGGCAGAAACTACTAATTCAGCTTCAGGCAATGGAGCCATTCCGCCAACATCATTTGATTTCTTTTCCTTGACAACTATTTTAGAATTCACAGATCCCAGGTCGACTGAAAAATCTACAACTGTTGCAGAATTCTCACCTAATTTTACAGGAAAAGAATTTGGCAATAATGAGATAATTTTCATATCGCTATTAATGGAATAAACAGCTGTTGCTTTTCCCGAAAAAACATTTTTCTTTACTTCCAGATTGTTGCCATTCACTGTTGGATAGTCAACAGCACCGGCGACTAAGCCAGCTTTTAAACGGGCAGATAAACGAGGTGCCACGGCTTTACCAACTATATCAAAAGAAAAGACAATGATCTTTGCGCTTTCTGCTTTTGCAGCTTGTTCAACAGTTGCAGAAATTAACATGTTATCCATAGATGCTAATGCATCATTCTTAACAGATAATATTTTCTTAGCGCCTGCTTTTCCAATTTCTTCCAGTTGCGCTGCATCAGCATTAATAGCTAAAGCAGTTACTGTTGAGCCTGTTAATTCAGCTATTTTTGATGCGTAGTTAACCGCTTCTAAAGATGCTTTTTTAACTTTTCCTTTATTTATTTCTGTGTAAACTAGAACTGACATAATATTGTTTTTAGTTGTTTGTTGATGGAGTTAAGTGGTTTGAGTTTCAAAAAACTAAAAACTTATCTCTTAAAACTTTTTTAAATAACTTTTGCTTCTGTATGCAACAAGTGCACTAACTCATCCATGTTATTCTCATCAATCATTTTGCAGGTTGTTCTTCCGGCTGATAATGTATAAGATTTGATATTGGTTAATTTATCTGCACCACTTGCAGGAACCACTGTTAATGGTTTTGTGCGGGCACTCATAATTCCTTTCATGTTTGGAATACGTTGTTCTGCCATTCCTTTGGAACAGGTTACCACTAATGGCAATTCACATTCTACAACTTGAGTCCCACCATCCACATCATGTTCAACAGTTGCTTTATTTCCTTCAAGTTCAAATTTTGTGGCCAATGAAACCAATGGCAAATCCATAAAACCTGCAACCATGGCGCCAACAGATGAACCGTTATAATTAATAGTTTCTTTACCTGTCATTATTAAATCATAACCATTTTCTTTTGCATATTTTGCAATTTGTTCAGCAACGAAATATGCATCCGGCCCTTCTGCATCCACACGCACTCCGTCATCAGCGCCTAATGCAAATCCTTTACGGATGGTTGCGTCAGCATCTGCCAAACCAACATGTATCAAAGTAACTTTTTCTGCTTTCCCCGTTTCTTTTAATTCCAATGCACGAACAAGGGCGTACCATTCATCGTAAGGGTTAATAATAAACTGCACACCAGCAGTATTAAATTCTGTATCACCATTGGTAAAAGCTATTTTAGTAGTGGTATCCGGAACGTTACTAATAGCGACTAATATCTTCATATTCTGTGTTTTTAAAAGGTGAGCAAATTTATAAAAATATAGGGGTATATCAAGAAATTAAGCTAAAATTCTACTTTGTTTTCGTTAAATCCTAAAAATCTGTAAGTGAATGTTTTACATGCGTTTTTTAAGTTATTTATTAAGAGACTTATTTTGGGTTCTGCAGGCCTTCATATTTTCTCTAATCTCTTTTAATTCCATTGGTTTTTGTTTACATTTGAATTTTACAATATTATATGAAAACAATAGAATTTAGAGAAGCCCTGCGCGAAGCCATGAACGAAGAAATGCGTCGTGATGAAACCATTTTTTTAATGGGAGAGGAAGTGGCTGAATATAATGGTGCTTATAAAGTGAGTAAAGGTATGCTAGCTGAATTTGGTGCTAAACGTATTATTGATACACCTATTGCCGAACTTGGTTTTGCAGGTATTGGTGTTGGGGCTGCTGTAAATGGCCTTCGTCCAATAATTGAATTCATGACTTTCAATTTTTCATTGGTGGCGATTGATCAAATCATTAATGCGGCAGCAAAATTTTTGAGTATGAGCGGTGGTCAATATAATTGTCCGATTGTTTTCCGTGGACCAACGGCGAGTGCAGGTATGTTAAGTTCCCAGCATTCACAAGCATTTGAAAACTGGTTTGCTAACTGCCCCGGTTTAAAAGTAGTGGTTCCATCTAACGGTTATGATGCCAAAGGATTATTGAAATCTGCTATCCGTGATAACGATCCTGTTATTTTTATGGAAAGCGAGCAGATGTACGGTGATAAATGTGAGATTCCTGAAGAAGAATATATTATTCCAATTGGTGTTGCTGAAGTTAAAAGAGAGGGCAAAGACGTAACCATTGTTTCTTTCGGTAAGATTATGAAAATAGCTTTAGCTGCTGCGGCCGAATTAGAAAAAGAAGGAATTAGTGCTGAGGTAATCGATTTAAGAACAGTTCGCCCGATTGATTATGATACAGTTATCACTTCCGTTAAAAAAACAAACCGATTAGTTGTTGTTGAAGAAGCATGGCCTTTAGCAAGTATTTCAGGTGAAATTGCTTTCAGAGTTCAGAAGGATGCGTTTGATTACTTAGATGCACCTATCCGACGCATTACCACAGCTGATGTGCCATTACCTTATGCTCCAACCCTAATTGAAGCTTCATTACCTAATGTTGCTAAAACAGTAAAAATTGTGAAAGAAGTGATGTATCAAAAAGTCTAACTTAATTTACAGAAGTAAAAAACCATTAGCAGCTTTGTTAATGGTTTTTTTGTTTTTACAATCTTACACCAATCACTAGTATATCATCTATTTGTTCAACGCCTCTTTTCCAATTTTCAATAAACTCATTCAGATAAATTTCCTGTTGTGGCATTGACATGTGTTGGATCTCAATTAAAAGTTCCCTGAAACGCCTGGTCATTAATTTTTTTCCCGTGTGGCCAAACTGGTCAGCAAAGCCATCCGTGAATAAATAAAAAGTATCCCCGGAACTGAATTTAATCTCGTGCGAATCAAAATATTGGTCATCAGATGTAAAACCTCCAATGGCTTTTTTAGTGGCTTTTATTTCTTCAACATTGTTACTTCCCTTTCTAATAATCCAGATAGGACGATTGGCGCCGGCATAAATAACTTGTTTCGTTTCCAAATTTATAGAAGTAAGAGCAATATCCATTCCATCTCTGGTTGATCCTTCCTGATCTGATTGTCGCAGAGATGATTTGATACCCTTGTTCAAAATATTAAGAATAATAGAAGGATTAGTGCTTTCAATGGATGCTGTGATTAATTTTTCTGTGCCAATCATACTCATTAAAGCACCCGGAACCCCATGCCCTGTACAATCAGCAGCTGCGATCAAAACAGAAGTTTCTTTTTTTGCAAAAAAATAGAAATCTCCGCTCACAATGTCTTTAGGTTTAAACAATATGAAACATTCTTTCAGAGATTCACTGATCTCTTCCGTACTAACCAAAATCGCGTTCTGAATTCGCTTAGCATAATTGATGCTGTCTTTTATTTCATTGTTCTTTTGAGCAAGCTCTGAAGTCCTTTCAGTAACCATGTGTTCTAACCTCTCGTTTTGTGTTTCAAGAATTTTCTTTTTTTCCTGTTCCTGTTCAATGGCTTTGGCAGATAATTCTTTTACCTGAATTAATTGGTCTTCAAGACTTTTATTTGTGACAGCAAAGCTTTTTGCATGACGGATGGTCATATATATAGGTACGATAAAGATCAGTCCGGCAACGGGTACAATAATAATTAAAACAAGAATGATAAAAATTACTATGCTAATCATTTTATGGATGAATAAGCCAAGGCAAGCTAAAATACCTAATGAAGTTAAAATAATGAGTAACCGTTTTCTTTTTTTTCTTGTGGGATCATACCTTTTAAAATAAGCTTTGATTACGATTACAATAATATCAATAACACAATATAGGTTAAGTACAATGCTGAACGCACTAGCCATTTCAAAATTTAGCGGTACTAAAACTAAACCTACAATAGTTAATGCAAGGATGATCCATAAACGTTTTGGAGTTTTTTCATAAATAAAAGAAAAAACAAGGGCAACTAAAAAGAAACTAGAGATTAGAACGAAACACGTATTGAGTTGATCGAGGATAACAGAAGCAGCAGCAGAATTGCTGTTATATCCAATGGCCTGAAGGCTAAAACTAATGGCGATTGCGATACTAAAAAGACTATAGAATAAGTTTGCTTTTTCCCGTTTATAAAAAAGAAATAAAATAAAATTCATAAGACCTAAAGAAAGAAAACCACCAATGCCAATGGCTTTTAAAACACTTTCTTTAAAATCGCTGAATTTATAGATTGAAACCGCCTCATTCATAGTGGCTATTTGCAAATCAAAAGCTTCTGCTTCTGTTTCCAATTTGTTTGTTGAGATCTGATGATTGGAGTAACGGATAACAATTATATGCGTACCAATACTGTCAATCACAAATGAAGATGGATTGTAATTTGGATTAAATGACTCTTCCGTATTAATGGAGTTTCCTACTTTTCCGAACCGCTGAATGAGTTTTCCATCAATATATATTTCTGACGCACCAAATTGCTTAATGATGAATGCTAAAGGCTTACCTACTTCATTTTTGGAAATCTGAAAGGTTGACCTAAACCAAACATTTCCTGTATAGTGAAATGGAATTAAAGATTCTATAGTAAAAGGAAAGTATACAGTATCCCATTTGCTGTGATCAAAACCAGGTTTTGCCCAATCTAAATTATCACCGATTGCAAAACGCCAGTTTTCATTTACATCAATACTATTTGATTTGTTATCACTGAAATTAATGCTTGTTCCATTTATTGTGATGTCTGTAGAAAAACCGGGACGGGTTAAAAGCAATAAAATAAAGAGGAACAGAAATTTTAATTTCATACTACTGTGTTTAGCTGAAAAAAACCAAGTTAGTTCTTCAACTTTACAATGATGAATTCTGTTCTCCTGTTTTTCGCATGTTCATCTTCCGAACAGTTTGGTTTCACTTTTCCTTCACAGGCGCATGAGTTCAATAATTTGCTTTCGCCATAACCTTTGCCTGCAATACGCGTTTTATCAATACCTTTTTTTATAATATATGCCGCGGAGGCTTTTGCTCGTGCTCCTGATAATTTTAAATTGGCTGCGGCAGCGCCCCTACAATCAGTGTGAGCACCAAGTTCAATAATCATGGCGGGATACTCTTTCATAACAGCTACAATCTTATCTAATTCTATTCCGGCATCTTTTCGAATAGTTGATTTTCCTAAATCAAAATAAATTGGTTTGATGTCAATCATTTTTGCCAGGTCCATTCCAACTTCCACCTTTCCAATTGTCAAGGTAAGTAGTTCGTTCATTTGTATCTCGCCTTCTTTCTTAATATCGTAAGTGAAATTCAATGTTTTGGTAACAAAGCCCTCTTTCTCGATTGTCACAAAGAAAAGAAGTTTATCTCCTATTTTTTTTCCTTTCAATGGCAATTTATATTCTCCGTTTTTTTCTGTTTTCAATAATTCAAAATCATTACTCACAGTAAGGTCTTTAATCTTTATTTTTACATCTTCTATCCCTGCACCCGTCTTTGCATCGTAAATTCCTGCTAATAAAGACAAGTTCGGATCTTTTTCCAATTCAATTGTTTTGGTGAATTCATCTTCTTCGGGAGATGACTTTGTAGAAATTGAATCAGTAATCTCAAAATATTTTTCTCTGGAAGACACTAACTTATAATTAATATCATCTTCCAGTACAGTTTGAAATTCTCCTTTTTCATTGGTCATAAATGAATCAGCATTCAGTTTAATTTTTGTTAGTGGAAGTGGCTGTAATGAATCTTTATCTTTAACAATAAAATTAACTGTTTTGCCTCTTGATACTTTTCTTAATACATCTACTATATAAATGTCGTCATTCATTCCACCAGTTTTTCGGTTAGAACTTAAAAAACCTTTCTTGCCATCTGAATTTAAATTGTAAGCAAAATCATCATGCTCGCTGTTTACAGGTTTACCCATGTTATAAACTTTACCAGCTTTATCTTCTTTTATTTTTGTTTCATAAATATCCAAGCCACCTAAACCTTCGTGTCCGTTTGAAGCAAAATATAGTGTGTTTTCTTCTGTGATCGAAGGGAAAATTTCATTCCCTTTTGTATTGACTTTATCTCCCATATTTATTGGTGATCCCCAGGTACCACTGCCATCTTTTTTTACATACCAGATATCCATACCACCTTGTCCACCACCCATATCGGATGAAAAGAAAAGTGTATTTCCGTCAATACTAATTGCAGGATGAGCGCAATTATATTCATTACTATTAAATTTAAGGTCCATTAATGATTGAAGTTCATCTTTAATAATAGTAGCCTGAAAAATTTTTAATTTTTGTGAACCATCAATACTTTTTTCTTTTTTTACTATTCCATTCCTCGTAAAAAAAATAGTATTACCATCTTTTGAAGATGCAAACGGACCATCATTAAATTTTGAGCCATATTCGGGAATAAACAAGGCTGGAGTTTCATACGCTCCCGAACTGTTTTTTTCTGTAATGTACATGTGACAGTAATTGTTTCCTGTCCATCCATGTCTCCTGGTAATCCAGGTGGACTTTGTTCGTGTCGAGGTAAATACGATGTTATTACCTAAAAAAGTCATTGCGGAAAAATCATCATAGGAAGTATTGAATTGAAAATCTGTCAGGATATAAGCATCCGCATTTTTAGAAAATTTCTGAAGGTTATTAATTCCTTTTAATAATTCTTCACCGCGTTTGTCAGATTTGAATTGATCTACATAAAGTTTTGCATCATCATATCTTC
Source organism: Bacteroidia bacterium (assembly GCA_031428235.1). GTDB lineage: Bacteria > Bacteroidota > Bacteroidia > B-17B0 > Aurantibacillaceae > UBA4416. The sequence continues at coordinate 9,460 of JANPOX010000236.1, forward strand.
CGGCCACCATTAAAGCCTGGCCATAATATAATTTATGAACGTCTTCTGCTTTACCACTTTTAACAAGGTTTCCATAGGCTATTAATTGTCCCTTATTATTATTGGTTAAACGATAACAGTCGCCTAAATTAATAAGTACAGCTGCGTTTGAACTGTCTTTTTTCAAAACACTTTCATACTTTGGAATTGCCTGTACATATAACTTTTGAAAATATAGCTTGTTTGCAGCATTAATAGTAGCAGTTTGCGCCATACTATTAATCGCAAATAAACCCATAATGGAAAACAGAATAAGTGATTTTTTCATAAACTTAGAAATATCTTGGTGTTACTACTTTACGTTGCTTGTATGAAAATAAATAGCCCAGAGTGATCTCATGAGAACCCTGTGAATATGTTTGGATTTTTGTTAAGGCATAATCATAGGAATAGTTTACCAGAAACTGAGGAGTTACCTGTAAGCCAATTAAGGCGGAGATATCAGCAGCGCTTCTGTAAGAAGCGCCTAGCCAAACCTTGTTTTTAATTAATACATTCACATTTAAATCATACTGTAATGGCGCATTCGATACCATTTTAACCATGGCTTGTGGCTTTATCTTTAGGTCCTCATTCACTTCAAATACATTGCCAATTGTAAAATAATAATGAAATTTACTTGCGTTTAAGCGATTGGACTTAATCACATCACCTGTTGCACTGAACAAATAAGTATCATCTACCATCCTGGGAACAGAAATGCCCGCATAAAATTTATTGGTATAATAATAGATTCCGGCACCAAAATTTGGAGACATAATACTTGGTGTGTTTTGAGATACCTGAATGTCACCAGTTTCTGTTGCTTTCAGTTCTGATAATTTATTCACCTGGTTATGAAAACCACCCATTAAACCGAAAGACAATTTACCTTTTTCGCCCACTTTAACTCTATAAGCATAATTTAAATATAACAAGTTACGGGTCAGCTTCCCAATTTGTTCATTCAGGACACTAATGCCTAATCCCATTTTATCATTAGCTAATGGGCCATGCAGAGTAAATGAAGTAGTAATTGGCCTGCCAGGAAAATTAACCCATTGTTGCCTGTGCGTCAGGTTGATGGCCATGGCTTCTTTAGAGCCTGTATAAGCTGGATTAATATACATTTCATTGAACATATATTGCGTGAACATGGCATCATACTGAGCTTTAACAGATATACTGCTAAATATCACGGCGATTAAAAGGAAGATTGATTTTTTCATTTTCTTTATTTTCAAGGTTATCAAAAGCTGTTTTTATTAATATTGTAATACCACGTAACCATTTACCGGTTTATCTGCCCCATCTTCAAATTCCACAACGTAATAGTATGTGCCTTGTGGCAGTTTATTGTTCCCTATGATCAGGCCACTTACGTTTGGCAAGCCATCCCATGTATTATCATAGGCATCATTTTTATATACTGTATTTCCCCAACGATTAAATACAGTGAGATTCACAGTTCTACCTTCAATACCTTTAATAACAAAGAAATCATTTTTGCCATCGCCATCTGGTGTAAATACTTCCGGAATAAATAAGTTCACATCCGGTAATTCAAGTATTGTTGGAATATTTTCTCCGACTTCAGTGGCGTTACCGTTAGCGTTCGGGTCTGGATCATTACCATTATTCGATGAATCTCTAACTACACCTCCTGTTGCACCAAAACCGGCACCAATAGCTACGTTGGTTATTGAACTTACACCGTTTGGTGTAATATTCAAAATTAATGTAATGGTTTCACTTTGACCCGGAGCCAGTTTACTGGCACTTGCCACTAACAATCCTATATCGGAATTCCCGTTGTAATTACTGTTTGCTGTTAACACTCCGTTTGTTGTTGGGCCTGATTTAATGGTAAATGTTGCAGGAGAAGGAATCATCAATGTATCTAAAACCTGTACAAAATTAATGGTATCATTTCCTAAATTTTTAACGAGAATCGTGTAGGTTACGTCCAGCGTTTTATCTGCTAATATTCCTGAAACTGTTCCGCTCTTTGCGATTGCGATTTGAGTATTAGGATTTAGATAAAGGACAGTTGCCGTATCATTATTTGTT
>JANPOX010000237.1:0-15981 GCA_031428235.1 Bacteroidia bacterium
TGCAAAATACTATGCTTCGGAAGTATGCGTAAGAAATGCAAATGAAGCTGTTCAAATCTTTGGTGGATACGGATTTACAAAAGATTTTCCGGCAGAAAAATATTACCGCGATAGTAAATTATGTACCATTGGCGAAGGAACAAGTGAGATCCAAAAATTGGTGATCAGCAGGGAACTTTTAAGAGATTAAATAATATTTAATATAGCAACAAAAAGGCTGTCTTTTTCAAGACAGCCTTTTGTATTTTATAACATTTGTAACCGAAGTTTATATAGGGTTCACTCAAAAAGTAATTTTACTTTTACGTTCTTTTTTCCTTGACGAAAAAAGAACCAAAAAAGTCAAGAATCCGCCAACTGGCGGACCAACTCCTCAATTTATGCGCTCGAAAAACCTGCGCTCTATTTGCAATAAATTCAGCAGTTCGCACCGTTTGTTCACTCCAACCGCACCATTACTAACGTATGAGCTAGTTTATATGCATGAATACTCTAACTTTTACATATAAAATTACTTGCACTTGATATTAAACTAATCGGCATATACACTAGATTTTATTGAGATTTAGACAGATTGTATGAACCCTATTTATTGAAAGTCTCAGAAAAAAATAAAACATTCCAAAAGCAATTGTAAAGCAGATAAATCTTATCCCTTAATTACTCTGTCCTTGATCTTTACCGCAGGATTTCCCTGGTAAATGCTCCATGGTTCCAAACGCGCGGTGGCAACACTGTTAACAGTTAATACAGCATGGCTGCCAACTTTTACTCCCGGGCAAACTACACATTGTGCGCCAATCCAGGCACCTTCTTCAATAGTGATGTTTCCTACTATTAAATCAAATGCTACTTTTTTGTAATGATGGTTTCCGCATAATAACATGGCGCCTTGCGATACACAAGTATTGTCATGTAACACCACTAAACCTAAATTATCAATCCATACTTTTTCGCCAATCCACACATGGTTACCAATACGTAAACGCCAGGGGTATTTAATATTAACGTAAGGTTTGATAACTACACCCGTGCCTACTTTAGCTCCAAATAAGCGCAATAAAAAACGTTTAAAAGGCATGTACACAAATGGCGAATTAAAAAAAGTGGCGTTTAACATATACCAGGCTATACGTTTTACTGCACTGCCACCTTTTTTGTACCAGTCGTTATTAAATTTGGATAAATCCGTTTTTAACTGTCTCTCCATTACTTAATCGAATCGCAATAACAATTTGCTGTATTGCTTAATAGTTTAATATCGTTTACAAAGGTAACTGTGTCTTTATCTTCTACTACAAATTCGTAACGGGCATCTTTAGCTTCTTTAGCCTGTAAATAATAGGAACCGTATGGTTTTTTGTGTACATCACTCAAATCGTAATTTACCTCAAAATTTCTCATGTTCACTTTAAAACCTTTGTCGATCATTACCAGGCACTTTAGTTTGCAGGCGGCTTTATTTCCTAACTGCAAATATTGGTGTTGAAGTTCCAGCATCTTTAATTCATTAGGGCTGGTACAACCGGTTTTATTAACGATGAAAAATAAAATAATTGCTCCCGGAATAAATCCAATTAAAAAAAAACGAAAACGTTGCCAAAAGGACATATATAAGATTGTTGAGTTAGAGGATTTTTGAATTAAAGAATTTACATCGCGGCCATTAATAAATTAATATCCTTGTGTGGCAGGTTGAATGTTTCACCTAAAAACTGATTGGTTAAAATACCGTTATAAATATAAACCCCGTTCCTTACTCCGGAATCTTTTCTGACTAAACTGTCAAAACCTCCTTCATCACCCATCGTAATCAGGATTTGCTGAAAGATGTTACTGAACGCATAAGATGCAGTACGAGCTACACGAGAAGGAATATTAGGCACGCAATAATGAATTACGCCATGTTTACGGAAAACAGGCTTAGTATGATTAGTTACTTCTGATGTTTCAAATACTCCACCCTGATCGATACTTACGTCAATGATTACTGAACCTGTTTTCATTTCAGCCACCATTTCTTCCGATACAATACAGGGTGTTCTTCCTTTGGAAGCTCGCAGAGCACCAATAGCGACATCCGCAGTCTTTAAATGTTTTTCAAGAACCTTCGGTACGATCACAGATGTAAAAATCCTAGTCCCTAACTGACTCTGTAAACGGCGTAACCGGGATGTTGAATTATCAAATACTTTAACACTTGCACCCAGACCCATTGCTGCTCTTGCGGCAAACTCACCTACAGTTCCTGCCCCAATAATTACTACTTCTGTTGGGGAAATACCACTGATACCACCAAGGATAGATCCTACACCGTTATTGGCATTACTTAGTAATTCTGCTGCTACAAGAATGGATGTACCACCGGCTATTTCTCCCATCGCACGAATCACAGGATAGATTCCTGCATCATCTGTTATCATATCAAAAGCAACACAGTTTAATTTTTTGGCCACTAATTTTTTTAAAAAATCTTCAGGTTGAACCGTTAACTGTAAAGCAGAAAACAATGTTTGTTTTGTCTTCATACTTTCAATTTCTTCTAAAGTTGGTGGAGCAATTTTTAAAATAATATCAGCTTTATAAACTTCTTCGGCTGAATAAACAATCTCTGCTCCGGCTTCGCTATAGTCATTATCTTCAAAATGAGCATTGGAACCAGCGCCTGCCTCTAAAATAATTCTATGTCCGTTGTTCACCAATAGTGCTACGGCATCAGGCACCAATGGAACCCTGTTTTCCTGAAAAGCAAGTTCTTTTGGAATACCGATATACAACTTACCTTTTTTACGGGCCACTTCAAGCATTTCTTCCTGGGGCGCATAACCGCCTTTTGTTAAGGAAAATAAAACATCTTTAGACATTACCATAATTGAACTGATTTTTTTCTATTAATAATCACTACCATGATACCTTGGCGCATTACAATCATCTAGTGATTTCCGCGGCCGATAAATAATTCCGATCCTTAATTCCCACATTCTCTGCCAAAACACAACACTTTGAGTCACCATTTTTATTGCATCCGGATTATAATGGACCTCGGTAAAAAAATGAAATTTGCTGTAAGAAGTAAACTCATATCCTACACCCACATCAGGTGTCAAATTAATTTTTGGAACAACACCTGCTATTGTTGGGTAAGCTGTAATTACTCTCGCGATATTATATTCTAATCTTGCGCCCAGCATTAAATATGGTGTTCCACGATAACCTTCGTTTCCAAAAATCTTTGCAAAATTATTCCATTGAATGTTGGCAAATGTATTAGGTGTTGCATCTGCCCTGATTCCTGTTCCTGGAAATACATCCGGTCGTTCTACACCACCTTTGGTACAGTATTCTAATTCAGTCTGCCAGCGAATATGATCATATTTCAGAAATTCTCCCAGAATACCAACACTAAAACTAATGAACTCGCCGGAGCGATGAGAAGGTGCCGGTAGTGCATGAGCAAAAGTGTTATCATCCTTCGGATTTAAATTTCTGTAACGGTGACTGGAAGTTGTTGGCCCCACAAAAATACCAACGCCTCTGAAAAATTGCGCATCCATCTGTATCGTCAGATGAAGTAAGGCAAAGCAAATGATGATCTTTTTTATCATAATATTAAGCACTAATAGTTTCCATGGATTGATTCACTTTTTTGATCAGGCCCTGCAACACTTTACCGGGTCCTACTTCTGTAAAATGTGTAGCACCGTCTTCGATCATTTGAACAACAGTTTGTGTCCATTTAACAGGTGCCGTTAATTGCAAAATTAAATTCTTTTTGATCTCTTCAGGGTTTGATACAGCGGAGGCGGTAACGTTCTGGTAAACCGGACAAATAGGTTGGTTGAAAGTTGTTGCATTAATCGCAGCTTCTAGTTCAATGCGGGCAGGTTCCATAAGCGGTGAGTGAAATGCTCCACCAACCGGTAAAACCAAAGCACGTTTCGCGCCGGCTTCTTTCATTCTTTCACAGGCAATATTGATTCCTTCAATAGAACCGGAAATCACTAACTGACCCGGACAATTATAATTTGCAGCCACAACAACGTGACCACTGTCAGAAATTTCTTTACAGATAGATTCAATCACATCATCAGCCAGATTTAATACAGCTGCCATTGTGGATGGATTGATCTCACAGGCCTTTTGCATTGCTAAGGCTCTTTTGGAAACCAGTGTTAATCCACTTTCAAAACTCAGGGTTTTGTTAGCAACCAAAGCCGAAAATTCACCTAAGGAATGTCCTGCAACCATATCAGGCACAATTGATGCATCCATTGTAGCGGCTAAAATAACTGAATGTAAAAAAATAGCGGGCTGTGTTACCTTGGTTTGTTTGAGTTCTTCATCTGTTCCTGTGAACATTGTATCGGTAATATTGAACCCTAAAATATCGTTTGCCTGGTGAAATAATTTTTTTGCCAGGTCAGAGCTGTCATATAGCTCTTTTCCCATTCCGGAAAACTGAGAACCTTGTCCCGGGAATACGAATGCTTTCTTCATATATACTTAATAAATTTAGTGGTTAGTACAGATTATAAAGTTAACAGAAATTTGCATAAAAACAAGGTGTCTATGTCAATTAAAAGCTAACGAAGGGGTGTTAATTGTTCATGTTATTTGGCTTGGTTATTATGCCTGGCGAAACTAGGTATTACAAAAAATAAAAGGTTATCCGTACCATTTATTATATGAATTCACATTAAAACTTTGAGGCAATCCTGTTTTACTTACCTGCTGTTTCTACATTAAATGTACTGGCGGTGATGCGTTGTTTATCTCTGAAATAGGCAACACCCCCCCAGTTAAAAATCTTTTTTTCGTAAACCCAGGCTTCCTGATCACGAACCACCACCCGTTTTATAATAACAATGCTTTCACCATCCTGTCTTTCTTCGGTAACACCCTGTTTATATTTTGCAACCAGGGCGTTAATCTTTTTATCGATAATTTTTTTGGTAACTTCTTGATCTGCTGCTACAATATTCAATTTCACTTCATCCTTTTCTTCACTACTTTTGAAAAGTGATTTTTGATCTTCTTCAATCAATTTCATCATCAAACTTTGCTTAGCTAACTTTTCATCCAGTTTCTTTTTTTCTTCGGTTAAATGTTTAGATTCTTCTTTTTTACCCGGAGCTTTTGCAAGTTCTTTTTGTTGAGCTTCATTTTTTTTCAGGGCTAATAAAATAACTTTTTTCTCAGCCATTTTAACTTCTCTCATGGCCGCTTTTTTTAAATTTAAATAATCCCGGTCATAATCAAAATTTCCTTTACGCTTATTATAAAAAAACTTATTAATGGGCTCATCAAATAAAGAATAATCAACGCCTTCGTAATACTTAAAAAGATCAACGTCAGCACTGATCGCCGGAAATTTAAAGCCGGCCTGTTCTGCAGGAACACCTTTGGTACTCACACTAAAATATTTCTGAACAAAACCATTTTTTGATATGGAAATCATATAATCACTTCCTAAAGGCAAATAAATATTATAATTGCCGGTTTGATTTGTTTTAAAAGAGGTGAGCAGATTTCCATTTTGCAATACCTGCACAATCACTTCCGATAAAATACTATCATTGTGTGATACTTTTCCTTCAAAATCAACAGTGATAGGTTGAGCAAAATTAACTGTAAAGCTAAATAGTAAAATTATTGTATAAACAATTTTTTTTAAGGAATAGGGAAGATGAATCGTATGAGCCATTAGGTGTATAAAATTAATTCTACTACCCGAAGTATTGGAAGTCTTTCCTGTTTTTTATAAACACCAGAATGTTAGGGAAAAATACTTACTAACGGATAATCATTTAAGCATTACAAATTCCTGCATAAGCACAATATTCACACTTATCCAGATCATCTGTTTGAATAAATGGAGAATCTGTGGACAGGATCTCAGAAATTTTAAGACTTAAATGCTTTTCAAACTCCTCCAATAATTCAGGGGTAAAAACCATAATACCTCCACCCCTTCCATCATCCATAATAAATTTAGGATGCTCTTCAAATTTTTTAAATGCGATGATACAGGGCTGCAATTCTTCAGGTCTGGCAATATTATTTTTAACCACCAGCCATGCATACATAAATAACTGAAGCATTTTGTTATACTGAGTATCAGTAAAGAGATTTTCAAAACCGGTAAACTTAAATTTATCATCCGCTTTCAGCGAAGATTTATAATCAATGATCCGGATCTTGTTCCCTAATTTATCAATCCGATCTGCTGAACCTTTTACGTAGACTTTTGTTTCCACACCATTTAAATGGAGCGTTACTGAAGCCGATAAATCTTTTTCCAAATCAATCAAACTCAATAGCTCATTGGTCTTTTTAGAATCCTGAATCAGTTTTAAATCATTTCTCAATAATTTCCGAACGTACTCATATAATACTTTTTGCTGTAAAAAGTTTTTACCAAACTGGCTTTCCCTCTGACTGAAATAGTTTTGAAAGATGAGGTTAACACTTTCCTCTGTTTTATCAAGACAAACTTTAATGGAGGCTTCCGTTAATACTTGCCCGATAAATGGTTTGTATAAAAGTTCCAGTGATTCGTGTAAAATTGTTCCCTGGGTATTTGCTTCAGCACTTTCTTCCACATCATCCGTTTCTTTAATACTAACCCCATATCTAAAAAAGAAACGCAGTGCACAATCTTTATAAGTGATTAACGCTGACGGACTCAGTCCACTGTATTGTCCGTCGGTTGTCAGCTTAAAATGAATAGGAGCCAGATTTGTTTCAGTTTTTGGAATAGTAATTACATTTCGTGAACTGGCAGGTAAGGTATCTCCACTCAGCATTTTTTCAGTGAGAATATGCGCAGGATTATACCGCTGTAATTCAAATTGCAATTGCGTAATGAACCTGCTTTTTTCACCGGAACCCAATACACTCTGTTCAGTATTATAAGTGATCAATACATTAGAGGCCCGTTGGAGGATCCTGTAAAAGTGATAAGCATACACCGCATCCTTATCAGCATACAAGGGCATGCCATGGTAACGTTTTAAATCATTCGGGATAAAAGAATTTGTGGATTTACCAGAAGGCAAAACACCTTCATTCACACCGAGGAAAATAATATTCTCAAAATCCAATGTGCGTGTTTCTAATACTCCCATAATTTGCAATCCCTGTAAAGGCTCACCAATAAAAGGAACTGATCCCGCACCAATGATTTGCTTATACAAACTCTTCAGAGTAATTAAAGAATCCAGATAACCATGAGTTTGAATTAAAGCCTGAAGTCTGTTAAAATATTTAGTGAATACATGAAGCGTTTCCTTGTCAGCGGACGACAATTGCAGTTCTTCATCTTCAGAAGTATTAAATACGCTGATAATCCCATACATAGCGGAAATACCTTGTGCAGAATTATTCCAGCCTGAAAAAAGATCACGTATAGAACGATAATTATCTTCAAATAATTCAGCAAGAACTTTTGCATTGATCCATACGTAATTCTTATCGATCACTTTTTGAATGATACTTTGTAAAGCAATGGTTGGTTTAAATGACCGGTAATATTTTTTAAATAATGAGTTCTGAAGGATTCTGAATAAATCGGCAAAATAAAAACTGGTACCTGCGCCAGGTTTTTGTGTGGATTGATGCAGGCTGATTAGGTTATCCATGAGATCATAGATAGGAGATAATCTTAATGGATATTCCATCGTAATATTTACATGCTGCACTTCTTTTGGGATCTGGTTCAATACAGGAAACAGCAAACTTTCATCTGCAAGTATCACGGCGGTTTTATTGAGTGATTTTCCTTGCCTGATCCATTCACTCAATTGATGTGAAACCACCTGCGCTTGTCCCATTTGCCTTGGAACCGCTACTACATCAATGTGTTTAGGGATCTCATTAAAATAATCACCAATAAGATCTTTGGTATCGAGCCAGTTATTACTGAAGTTCTTTCGCAAAAATAAACCTGCCTCATAACTATCATTGTTCACATAATACTTATCGGCATCATAAATAATATGTGCTTTCTTCTCTTTAACAAGGTCGGAAAAAATAATAGTCTCTGCCTTATTAAGTGCATTGAATCCACAAATCAGGACCTTTGAAAATTGATTGATAAAGGCTGAATCTTTATAACCTTCTACTGCTTTCCGATACATCAATCCCTGGTAGGCCTGTTTTTTCTCTAACACTATTTTTACGAACGCATGATAAATGGTTCCCATCTGGAACATGAAATCCACATAATCCTGCTGTGTGGTTGTAAGGCTATCTGCATTCAGACTCCAGCTTTCAATTTCCTTGATCTCTTTTAAATTCTGATACATGGAATTCGTATCCACTAAATAACGATCGGCCTCATTAAAATCCTGCAACATCAGTGTACCCCATTTTGCAAAGGCTTCAAATGGCTCTGCTTTTTCTTTTAAAACACTAGTATAAACTTCATATAGCTCACAAATCAAATCAATACTATCGGCCTGCTGCAGACCTGATAATTCAGACACCAGTTCTTCCGCACTAATAATAGTTGGTAGCCATATTGTTTTTTGAAATGTTTTTGCAAGATGTTGTTTTAAATAAAGTGCTCCCCTTTTGTTAGGCAATACAATACACAAATGTTCTGTATCGTTTTCATGGTGTTGGTGAATGTATTGAGCTATGTATTGAAGAAAAGGAGTCATGTAATTTTCAGTTCTAAAAATATACATTTTATTGGATTAAAAATACTCTGTCATTCCTTGGATTTTTTTAGTAACTAAAATTATAAACAAATTTAAACTACCAATACACCGCTTTTTTTTCCGTTTATGTAGTAGGGTGATTATGAGGGCTTTTTTAACTAAATTTACCCTGATTTTTAAATAACTATGAAGACCATTCTAACCATATTTCTTTTCATCGCGATACTCAATCTATCTTTGGCTCAATCCTCTACATGGGATTTGCAGCAATGCGTGGATTATGCCCAGAAAAATAATATTACTTTAAAACAATCAGAGATCAGTGCCCAGATCAATAAAAATAATGCGTTACAAAGTAAAGCCTCTATTTTACCCACAGTGAATGCAGGTGCACAACATACGTATAACTTTGGTAGAACGATTGACCGCTATACCAATACATTTGCGAATACACAGGTGTTGTCGCAGAATTTTTATGTTTCTTCCAATGTTGTGCTTTGGTCAGGACTTGCTCAGTACAATACTATTAAAGCCAACCAATACCAGTATATGTCAAGTGCTGAGAGTTATTTGCAGCAAAGAAACGACCTTGCATTAAATGTGGCTACGGCTTATATCAATGTGATATTCAGTGATGAGATTCTACAGATTTCTAAGACGCAATACAAGATCACCGAAGAACAACTTATACGTACCGAAAAACTGGCAGAAGCCGGAACATTAGCTAAAAGCGCTGTATATGACCTGAAAGCACAACTGGCAAATGAAGATGTGAATGTGATTATTTCTGATAATAATTACCAGATAGCCATGCTAACCCTTAAACAACTTTTAAATTTAGATACTCTTAATAATTTCAATATTTCTCGTCCAAACGTAGATATATTAAATAACGAACTGGCTTCCTTATCAGTTCAAAATATTTATGAATTAGCATTAAAAAATCAGCATTCCATAAAAAGTGCCAGCTACAATGTTATGGCGGCTGAAAAAAGTTTAGACGTCGCCAAAGGAAGAGTAAGCCCTACCCTATCGGCAACCGGAAGCTTAGGAACAGGTACCTCCGCTTTGGATAAAAATATCGATGCCGTTAATGTAGTAGGTGTTGAACAGGCGCCTTACATTACTGAAACAGGTCAATTAATCTACCAGCCAAAAACAGAGATCATTACTTCCAAAAAACCATTTGCAGACCAGTTCCAAGACAATGTAAACAAGAGTTTTGGTTTTACGTTATCAGTTCCTATTTTTAATGGCTTACAAACTGTTACAGGAATTAAGAATGCAAAACTCACTGCCCTCAATGCAAAGTACTCCCAGGATCTTATTGAACAGAATTTATACAAGACCATTGCCCAGGCCTACGCCAATGCAAGAGCCGCTTTAAATAAATACAATGCCAGCAAATCTTCGGTTGAAGCCTCTGAGCAATCATTTTTTTATGCCCAACAAAAATTTAATGTAGGCGCTATCAGTACCTTCGATTTTAATACTGCCAAAACACGCTCACAGAATGCATTAGGAAATTTGGTACAGGCTAAATATGATTATGTATTTAAATTAAAAGTACTGGATTTTTATCAGGGAAAAGAATTGAAATTTTAAAAATAGGTCCGGCAGATCACGCGAATATGCGCTGATAAAAAGAAAACTAAAATTGTATTATTCAAAACGATTATAAAAATTAACATCAAAAGATTATCAAAATCTGCGAGAGTCAACGAAATCTGCGGGAAACCAAAAATTAAACTATGAAAAAACTATACTGGATCATTGGAATTTGCATCGCTGTATTATTTACAGTGATTATTTTCAAATTCTTTAAAGGTGAAGAACCTACTGAAGTCACTACCGAAAAAGCATCCAAGAGAAACATCATCGAATCAGTTTCTGCCAATGGTAAAATACAACCGGAAGCGGAATTAAAGATTACTTCTGATGTATCAGGAGAAATTGTAGAAATGCTGGTTAAAGAAGGCGACAATGTAAAAAAAGGTCAGTTGCTTTGCCGTATCAAACCGGATATTTATGAAAGCAATTTAGAAAGAGTAAATGCAACGGTGAATAGTTCCAAAGCCAGTTTAAAAACAACAATAGCTCAACTTTCGCAGGCGCAGGCTAATTTAGCAAATGCTGAAGCATCTTATAACCGAAACAAAAAATTATTTGATCAGAATGTGATTTCACAACAGGAAATTGATGTATCCAAAGCAACCTTTGAATCCGCAAAAGCAAATGTGGAAGGCATGGCAGAAAGTATTAAAGCATCGGATTATAACGTAAAAAGTGTGGAGGCCTCATTAAAAGAAGCGAATACTAATCTTGATAAAACATTTATTTATGCACCGGTGGATGGAACTGTTTCTAAACTAAACGTTGAAAAAGGTGAACGAGTTGTAGGTGTTCAAGGATTACAAGGAACTGAAATATTGCGCTTAGCAAACCTGAATGAAATGGAAGCCAGCGTGGAAGTAAACGAAAATGATATTATAAGGATCCATAAAAATGATACGGCCATTATTGAAGTGGATGCTTATATAGGAAAAAAATTCATGGGTATTGTGACAGAAGTAGCCAACTCAGCAAATAGTACCGGCATTTCCATTGACCAGGTAACTAATTTTGTTGTGAAAATAAGAATATTGAGAGAATCTTATATTGATTTGGTGACAGGAGAAAATCCTGCTCCTTTCAGGCCGGGTATGAGTGCCAGCGTTGACATTCAAACGATGCGTTCTTCCAATATGATAACAGTTCCTATTCCTGCTGTAACAACCCGCAGTTCTGATACAACCAAAACTAAAGAAATAACCGGTGAGGAAGAAGAAGAGGGAGATGTGATTGTTAAAGATGAGAAACAGGAAAAACTGAACAGCAATAAAAAAGAAGAAATTAAAGAATGTGTTTTTGTGAACCGGAATGGTGTGGCCAAAATGGTTTATGTCACAACAGGAATCCAGGATAATGATTTCATTGAAATTAAAAGCGGGATCAAGGTGGGTGACGAAGTGATCTCCGGTCCATACGGCGCTGTATCCAAAATATTAAAGGACGGAAAAAAAATAAAAGTCGTGGATAAGGACGAGTTATTTTCAGATAAAAAATAACCAGGACTTGGCTTATATCTTACATATTGAAAGTACGTCAACTGTTTGCTCTGTTGCTATTTCAAAGGATACAGAATTGCTTTCACTCAAAGAATTAAATAACGGATACACTCATGCAGAGAACCTTCATGTTTTTATCGAACAGGCGCTCAGCGAATGCAACTTAAAAGCAAATGATCTGAACGCAATTTCCGTAAGTTCAGGCCCTGGTTCCTATACGGGATTACGTATTGGATTTTCGGCAGCTAAAGGATTGGCATTTGCTTTAAATATTCCATTGATCACAATTGATACCTTGAAGGCTTTAAGTGTTGCCACTATTCAACAGACAAAAGAAGAGGCTGTATTTATTCCCATGATGGATGCACGTCGCATGGAAGTGTATTGCGCTGGTTACGATAATAAACTAAAAGAAGTTTTATCGGTTCAGGCATTGGTGTTGAATGAGGAAAGCATCAAAGCTTTTGAAATAAATAAACCCCTTTACTTTTTTGGCGATGGCATGCCGAAAGCGAAAGAATTGTTAATGCAATTACCACAGGCACATTTTATAGAAAATGTTTGTGCATCGGCGACTCATATGATTACGTTAGCTTTTGAGAAATACAATGCCAAAGATTTTGCGGATGTGGCTTATTCTGAACCAAATTATTTAAAAGAATTTTTCTTTCACACCGCAAAAAAATAACATGGCTCAAAAGATCGCGTTTGTTATCAATCCCAATGCCGGTGTCAAAAAGAAAATTGATATCATTGAGTTCATCAAAACCCATTTTCCAAAACACATTACATGTGATTTAATTGTCTGGAAAAACAAAGATGATTTTGAGTCGGTAAGGCAGGAAATTCTTTCCGGAAATTATTCTATTGTTGTAGCGTGCGGAGGCGATGGTACAGTAAATCAGGTGGCATCAGTAATTGCTCAAAGTAAAATGGCATTAGGTATTTTTCCATTGGGTTCTGGAAACGGTTTGGCAAGAAGTAATGGTATTCCTCTGAATCTGAAAAAAGCGTTAGATGTGATTAAACAAGGAAACATCAAGCAAATTGACGGGGCACTGATCAATGGCAAGGCGTTCTTTTGTACAGCCGGTGTTGGCTTCGACGCGCACATTGCTACTGAATTTGCTGCAAGCACTAAACGTGGCTTTATGACTTATTTTAAAACAACACTAAAAGAATTTTTCAATTACAAACCGCAGAATTATAAAATCACCATTGACGGTAAAAGCTTTGAAACAAAAGCCTTTTTAATTACCATTGCCAATGCGGGACAATGGGGAAATGATGTTTTTATTGCGCCGGAAGCTGAATTGAATGATGGAATACTTAACATCAGCATTTTAAAACCTTTTTCAAAATTCTCTATTCCTTCCATTGCCATTAAATTATTCTCAAAAAAAATTCATACATCTGTTTGTCTACAATCTGAGAACGGTAAACAAATTGAAATTGAATTCAATGGTGAACTACCGGTGCACTTTGACGGTGAGCCAATGATAGTTTCAAAAAATATTTCAGTTACTATTATGCCATTGGCCTTGAAGGTTATTTGCTGAGTTTTAAATCCCATAAGTCAGTTCCTGTTTGACAAAATAATTCCACTCAACATTCAATCTGCTGATTGCCTTAACACCCTACCTGTCCTACTTTAAATTCAAAATCCTGTTTAACTTTTACTCCTTTTGAATTTTCGGCAGGCTTCCATTTAGGCATTTGATAAATGGCATCGAGCAATAAAATATGTATTTCGTTATATCCGGATGCATTAGATACATTGGCATTTATTACCTTGCCTTCTTCATTAACCGTAAACCTGATTGTAATTTGTTTTGATTGCTCAGGAGTTGTTTTAGAAAATTCAACAATATTTTTCTTTAAATAATTGATCATATGTTCATTTCCACCAACATACTCCGCTTCAACTTCCGGAACCAGTGTCATAGCAACATGCATCTTATTCTTTTCAATAGCATTGGTTACCGGGACTTTATATGTATAGTTCACATCAATAACAACATCAGTACCCATATCACTTGTATTCATTATATCTTTTTGTTCGGCACTCAGCATTTCATTTGAACTGACAGCCTTCAACACTTTACCACCGCAGGTTGCCGAGATCTCAACGGAAACATAAGTGGTTATCCAATTGACAGGATAATCCGAAATAATATCGCTAATCAATTTGGCTCCGGTTAATTGTTCTTTATTTATGTGACGGGAACTTCTTTCCCGAATATCATATTTCAACTCCGGGGGAAGATCAGCCTTTTGCAATGATAAATTTGCAGGCCAATTAAGACGCGTGGCTTTTCCACTTTTGATTTCATTTTCATTAATATTTTCTTTTGTCCATTTTCCACTTCCGTAAGCGAAAGCTAAGAGGCCAATAAACATCATTGTTACTATTGTCAGGATTAACTTTTTCATATCGACAAAATTTTAGATTATAGGACAAAGGTATTCCTATTTAAACAGGATCTTGTTACCAACTAGTTAATGGCTTGTTAACGACTTGTTAAAGCAGTTTATAACCCATATAAAATAAGTAATTTTGATTTAGACCATGAAACTGAATCGCACCTATATATACATCTTAATTTCCTCTATCGCTTTAGTGATTGTACTGGTCATACAGGTTAGCTGGATCATAAAGACAGCAAACATAAAAGCAGAGTTGTTCAATGAAAAAGCAAACATGGTGCTTTCAAAAACAACCCAGGCACTTTCCACTGATACGATAACACGAAAAAAAATAGGAAATGACGATCAGGCATTCCGTAATATTGTGATTGGCGCATGCAGGACCACCGAGGTTTGTTTAAATAATAGTGAGATCAGCAAGATCAATGCTCTGTTTACGCATTACATGATTTATTATGGCATTCATATCGATTACTCTTTTGTAGTTATCAAGCAAAACCCTGCAGTTTCTAAAAACGAAAACGGTTTCACGAATAACATCTATAAAAAACGACTGGATGAAGTGGCGAGTAAAAACGGTTTGGAATTAGTGCTGATCTTTCCGGATAAAAATGATTTTATCATGGCGGAGATGGATACCATCTTCATAACCTCGGTGCTCCTGATCTGTGTGGTGTTGGTAATGTTCTGGAAAACAACCGTTTCATTAATGAAAGAAAAAGAAATCTCGGAACATACCACCGACTTTTTAAACAATATGACCCATGAATTTAAAACACCCTTAACCAACATTGGATTGGCCGGTAAAATGATCATGAAGGATTCGAATATTAATCAGGAAGAAAAAATAAAACATTATACAAATATCATCCTGGAAGAAAATGAAAAATTAAAACTACAGGTAGAACAGGTATTAAATATGAGTGCCCTTGAAAAAGGTGAAATTCCTTTACAATATATTGAGGTGGACCTTCACCAGTTAATTCGGGATTGTTTAAAAAACATGACCGTACAGATCGAAAACAAGCAAGGCAATTTAAAATTAAACCTTGATGCAGAAAGATTCATTGTAAGCGGTGATAAAACACATATCAGCAATACTTTATGTAACCTGGTTGACAATGCTATTAAGTATTCCAAAGACAAACCGGACATAACTATTCAGACCTCCAATCGTGGATACAATTTAGTGTTGGTTGTTTCCGACAAAGGCATAGGTATAGAAAAGGAGTACATGGAAAAAGTGTTTGATAAATTTTTCAGGGTTCCTACCGGCGATGTGCATGATGTGAAAGGATTTGGTTTGGGACTTGCCTACATCAAAAAGATTATAGAATTGCATGGAGGAAGAATTGAATTGGAGAGTGAAAAAGGAATGGGATCAACATTCACAATTACATTACCATATGTTTAAAGAAAGACTGAACATATTATTAGCGGAAGACGATCTTAATTTAGGATTGCTATTGGTAGATTATCTGGAGTCTGAAAGTTTTGATGTAAAATTATGTAAAGATGGTGAGTCCGCCTTAAAAGAATTTGAAAACAATAAGTTTGACCTGTGTTTATTGGATGTAATGATGCCAAAGATGGATGGGTTTTCTTTGGCCAAGGGCATCAGGTTACAGGATAAACAAATACCTGTAATTTTCATCACAGCAAAATCACTGAAAGAAGATAAATTAAAAGGTTATGATCTTGGCGCAGACGACTACATCACGAAGCCATTTGACGAAGAAGAATTGCTATGGAAAATTAAAGCGGTTATTCGGAGGATTCCGGAG
>JANPOX010000238.1:0-1959 GCA_031428235.1 Bacteroidia bacterium
TAAAAATACCAAAGGTTAATTTTACATCTATTGATGTTTCTGCTGATGAAAAATATGCAGTAACTCTCAGCGAAGATTCTGTTATACGCTTATGGGATGCTAATGCATTAATAAAACCCACTCCAAAACCATTAAAAGAAATCAAAATACTTTATGCCTTAGAAAAAGTAAAATTTGTTCCAGATAATTCTTCATTTGCTGTTCAAAATACCAATAATGTAATTATTCTTTATAATTTAAAGGGGGAGCAAATAGCTGAATATGTTGGTCATTCTGACCCAATTTATGATTTTAATTTCTCTAGTGATTCAAAACAACTAGTGAGTTCATCTTTCGACAAAACATTCCGTCTTTGGGAAATTAATGGCAAGTTAATTTATAATTATACTCTTCACAAAGCAGCAGTTGGGAAAGCACAATTTTCAAAAGATGGCAAATACATCCTATCTTGCTCTGATGATAAAACCGCACGTTTAATGCCAACAAGTATTGAAATGGTGTTAGATAAAATAAACAAGGAAAAAGTAAGAGGTGATGTTTTTGAATTAAGTCAAGGTTATGTTTTGCCTAAGCAAAAAATAGCTTCCAAAGAAAATACAAACCAAGGAATCGATATTGTACTGAATAAAATAAACAAGGAAAAAGTGCGGGGAGATATTTTTGAACTCAACGAAAAAGAATTAAAATTGTACGGAGTTAAATAATATGCACGAAACCAAACACTCACCCTACCCAGGTCTTCGTCCATTTACGGAAGAAGAAGCTGTGTTTTTTAAAGGGCGAGAATCGCATATTGCAAAAATACAAGTTGAGCTATTACACAAACGTTTTTTAATGGTTACCGGCGCAAGCGGTGATGGAAAATCTTCCTTGATTTATGCAGGTTTGTTACCAAATGTACGTGCAGGTTTTTTTAGAGGTGAACTAGGAAGATGGAGTGTTGGCATTTTAAGACCCGGTCATCATCCCTTATTAAATTTAGCTCAAGCATTAGCAATTGCTTTTAAAGTAGAAACAAATGATGTACAAGAAAAATTGCGTTTTGGTTATTCCGCTATTGTAGATTATTATAAAAAATCAAATCTATATGTAGATTCAAAATCAGAAACTTTTCTTGCTTTAGATGAAAAAGAACAAAAAAAAGCAAAACGAAATGGCTATAATCTATTATTAGTGATAGATCAGTTTGAAGAGTTTTTTACCAACAACCAAAATTTTAATAAAGAAACTGCAAGTCCATCCTTAGAAGCACAACTAGTAATGAACTTGTTGCTAGAAACATCAAAACTAGCGAAAGAACAAAATTTGCCTATATACATTGTGTGCACAATGCGGAGCGATTATATAGGAAACGCACCTGCATACAGAGGGCTGCCGGAAATAATAGGCGATAATCAATTTTTTGTTCCAAGATTAAACCGAGATGAAATAACAAAAGTAATTGAAGAACCGGCTGAATTAAACGGAAATAAAATAAGTAAACGTTTATCGAATCGTTTAATTAATGATTTAGATGTAGTTAATACCGACATCCTACCATCCTTGCAACATGCATTACGCCGTATCTGGGAATTAGCAAACAAAGGAACCTATGAGATGGATCTTTTGCAGTATGCTATGGCTGGTGGAATGCATGCAAATGAATTACCTGAAGATGATAAAATAAAATACGATAATTGGTTTAAACAATTACCCCAATACGAACAAATAGTATTTAACGAAACACCAAGCAGAGGCGTATCTAATATTTTAAATCATCATGCTGAATCCCTATTAGCGGTTGCACACCAGCAAACTAATTTAAGTAACGAAGAAGTACAAGGTTTTCTAAAAAGTTTTTTCCAATGCTTAACGCAGATAGATGACAGTAAGGCGGTAAGACGAAGAACCACTTTTGGAAATGCTTTAGAAATAATACATAACGATACTATAAGTATTGAACAGGCAAATCAATTATTA
>JANPOX010000239.1:0-5950 GCA_031428235.1 Bacteroidia bacterium
CTTCTAAAGCCAGAAAATATTGCCTTTCTGCTATCGAACTCTCTGAAAAAACAAACAACCCCCAGGGAAAAATTAATAGTAGCAATACGATTGCTAATACCTATTACCTGGAAGGGAATTACAACGCCTCATTGGAATACTATTTAAAAGCATTAAAAGTGGTGGAAGAACTTGGTGATAAAAAGGGTATTGCCAATAGTTTAATGGGTATTGGTAATATTTATTCCGCACAAGGAAATAATAAGATCTCCCTCGAATATCAGCTTAAATCATTAAAAATCAGGGAAGAATTAAATGATAGAGATGGTATTGCCAGCTGCTATAATAATATCGGTATAATTTATATGGATTTGAAAGAGCTAGATAAAGCTTTGGATTATCAGCTCAAAGCTTTAAAACTTAAACAGGAAATAGGGGATAAAAAAGGATCGTCATCAAGCCTTGGAAATATTGGTTCCATTTATTATGAGCAGGGCAATTATCCATTGGCTATGGAATACCAGCAAAAGGCATTTGACATACGGAAAGAATTGAATAATAAAAAAGGAATGGCCATGAGCTTTATTGACATCGGTAATATTTATGACAAGCAGGGAAGATTAACAGATGCGATACAATCAGAATTAAAAGCTATTACACTTGCAAAAGAGGTAGGTTATAAGTCGGCATTAAAAGGTGCATACCTGAGTCTTTCTGTTATTTATGAAAAGCTCGATAGCACAAAAAATGCCCTGGAATATTATAAATTATTTACAGCTATTAAAGACAGTATTTTTAATAAAGAGAACTCTTCAAAACTCATTGAAATGCAAACCAGATTTGATACAGACCGTAAAGAAAAGGAAATTGCATTGTTGATTAAAGGAAAAGAAATTCAGGCACTACAAGCTAAACAACAACAATTTGAGATTGAAAAACATAAAATGGAATCCTTGCATAATAAAATGAAAGTGCTACAACGCCAGCGTGAGATAGAATTAAAAGAAAGGGAATTGCATGGTGAAAAACTCAAGAACGAAGCCAAGAATAAAGAGATGAAACTACAGGAAGTGGAATTAAAAAACCAAAAGATGATGCGAAATATTACTAATGGTGGTTTATTGTTGGCCTGTTTATTCGCGATGGTATTGTTTTTGGGAATACGGCAAAAACAAAAAGCAAATAAAAACCTGGCGACAAAAAATAGTGAAATTGCTGAAGCTGCTAAGATTATTGAATTGAGCAGAGATCAGATCGCAGAAAAAAACAAAAACATTACAGATAGTATTAATTATGCCAAACGCATTCAGCAGGCTATTCTTCCCTCTAATGAAGAGATGGATAAATACCTAACCGATTATTTTATTTTATATAAGCCTAAAGATATTGTGAGCGGAGATTTTTATTTTTACGCCGAGCAAAAGGGTAAAATTGTAATTGCTGTTGCCGATTGCACTGGCCATGGTGTTCCGGGTGCTTTCATGAGCATGATTGGTAATGATATGCTGAATCAAATTATTATTGAAAAGGGAATTACCAAACCATCTGAAATTTTAAATCACTTGAATAGAAGTATGAAAAGAGCTTTAAAACAAGAGGCAGAAACTTCGGCAACAAGAGACGGAATGGATATTGCCATTTGTGCGATGGATATTAAATCCAAACAGGTAGAGTATGCCGGAGCCATGAGGCCGCTGTATTTTGTTTGCAATGAATTTGGTAAAATTGAAGGGGACAGTAATTCAATCGGGGGATATACGTCCGAAGATTTTCAATTTACTAACCATGAATTGAATTTAAATACCGGTGATCAGTTCTATATTTTCACGGATGGCTATGCGGATCAGTTTGGTGGTGAGAAGGGCAAAAAATTCATGACGAAAAATCTTCAGAATTTAATTGCCGTTATTCATAAAAAACCAATGGACGAACAATTTCAAATTGTGGATCAAACCATGGCAGACTGGCGCAAAGAAAAAGAGCAGGTAGATGATATTCTTATGATTGGGATAAGAGTATAATTAATACCCCTTTAAATTAATGGCATTACCGTCTATAAGCGTGACATGTTTCCCCATCTTTTTCTGAATCACTTTAAAGTGATGTTCTTCTTCCGGAGAGATCAAAGAAATAGCTTCACCCGGCGATTCCGCTCTTCCTGTTCTTCCGATACGATGAATGTAATCTTTAGGGGAGCGGGGCAATTCATAATTGATCACATAAGGCAAAAACTTAATATCAATACCACGTGCCATTAAATCGGTGGCAACTAATACTTTTACTTTATTGGCCTTAAAAAAATTAAGCGCTTCTGTTCGGCCTTCCTGACTTTTCTTGCTATGAATTGCAAATGCATCAATGCCATTTTGGTTCAGTTTTAAAGCAACCGCGTCAGCTCGGTGAACAGAAGAAGTAAAGATCAATACCTGTTTTATTTTTTGTTGCTTTAAAATATAACGCAACAACGGGCCTTTCTTTTCTTCAGAAATTAAATATGCAAACTGCTTAATAAGATCCAGATTTTTTTCTTCCTCTTCAACTTTAACAACAACAGGGTTGCGCAATAAGTTGCGGTTAATGTTATTCAGATCATCACTTAAAGTAGCCGAAAATAAAAGGTTTTGTCGGTTCTTTGGAAGAAAAGAAATAACCTTGTTCATTTCATCCTGAAAACCAAGGTTCAACATTTTATCCGCCTCATCAAGTACCAGCGTTTTTATAGCAGATAAAGAAACAGAGTTGTTAGAAATTAATTCCAGTAACCTTCCGGGTGTTGCCACTAAAATTTCTACGCCCTGCATGCCAATCATTTGCGGATTAATAGAAACCCCGCCATGCACCGCCATCGTTTTAATTGGCTTAGGAAGGTTAGCGCCTAATGCTATAAAAACATCATTCACTTGTATTGCTAATTCGCGTGTAGGCACTAAAACCAACACACGAATATGTCTGTTCTTTGTAGAACCACCGTCCTGCAATTGCTGTAAAATGGGCAATACATAACTGGCGGTTTTACCTGAACCGGTTTGAGCAATTCCTAAAATATCTTTTCCATCTAAAATAGCCGGAATAGCTTGTTGTTGAATAGGGTAGGGCTGTGTATATTTTTGCTCAGTCAGTGCTTTTAATAAAGCAGCCGATAAACCAAGTTTTGAAAAAGGCATAGTGTTTATTTAAGATTGTAAATATACTTAGGGTTTATCTAAAATCACTTATTTCTTTATTTAATTGTAATCTCTTTTAAAGAATGAGGGCGTTCCCTGCAAAGGTACAAGCAGGGCCGGGCTTTCACTCCAATATTTTATTCGTACCTCATAAAATGATTTTCGTTCTATCCCTAACGCGCACTTAATTTAATTCATATATTTTATCCATTTTGAAAATAAAAAGATATAACACAAGGCTTAGGACATGAAATAACCATTCCTTATTAATGTAGTATATTTGCGTTTTTAAAATATACTCATGAATTACGCAAAAATACTTTCTAATTTCAACATCACAGAATTAAATCACATGCAGAAAGCAACGCTGGAAGCAATTCCAAAACCCAATGATGTGGTGTTGGTTTCGCCAACAGGTTCAGGAAAAACGCTTGGATTTTTATTACCCATTCTTCAATTATTAGAAAAAGATAAAGAAGGAGTACAGGTTTTAATTTTGGTTCCTTCACGCGAATTAGCCATTCAGATAGAACAGGTGTTCAAACAAATGAGTACCGATTTTAAAATTAACTGTTGTTATGGCGGGCACTCGGTACGTATTGAAGAAAATAATTTTCAACATCCACCTGCTATTTTGGTTGGTACTCCCGGCAGAATAGCACATCATCTGCGACGTAAAAATTTAATAGTTGATCAAACTCATACATTAATCTTAGATGAGTTTGATAAATCTTTGGAGTTCGGTTTTAAAGATGAAATGGAATATATTATTTTAGAATGCAAGCGTCTTAAAAAACGGATTTTAACTTCTGCTACAGCTTTAAAAGAAATACCATTATTTGTTGGATTAAAACATAGCGTAGAGTTAAATTACACTACGGAGCATAAAGAACTTAAATCAGCTTTGGTTATTAAAGCCGTGAAAGTAGAAGGCGATGATAAACTGGAAGCGTTGATGTTATTATTAGGAAAGATTAATGCGAAGTCCACTATTGTATTTTGTAACCACCGTGAAGCAGTGAACAGGATCTCCGAACAATTATCTATTTATAAAGTTGACCATGGTTTTTACCACGGTGGGCTTGAACAAATTGACCGTGAAAAAACGCTCATCAAATTACGGAATGGGAGTATTAATTTATTGATCACCACTGATCTGGCAGCCCGTGGTTTGGATATTCCTGAAATTGAAGCGGTGATCCATTACCAGTTCCCGGCAACGGAAGATGTGATGATTCACCGAAACGGAAGAACGGCGAGAATGAATGCGATTGGTACAGCTTATTTTTTACTGGATCTGAATGATCATTTGCCAAAATTCCTGTCTGTTATTCCTGAAGAAGAAACCTTACCCAAGCAATTAATTTTACCGGCTCCCTGCGAATGGAAAACATTATATATTGGTGCAGGAAAAAAAGACAAGATTAATAAAATGGATATTGTTGGAATGCTGATGCAGAAAGGCCATTTGCAGAAAGAGGAACTTGGAAGGATTGAAGTTCTTGATCATTCGGCCTACGCTGCGGTTAAATCAAATAAAATTATTAAAACATTGCAACTGATCAAAGAAGAAAAGATCAAGAATAAGAAAGTGAAAATGGAAGTTTCTTCTTAATTTATTGATTGATTAAAACCTGGTGGTTATTATAAAACAATTCATTTTCACTCATGAGTTTATAAACTTCTGTGCCCACTTCTTTAATAAGCAGGTCATCCACAAATAAATCTTCTTTGGCATTATCTTGGCCCTTGGTGGTAATGAAGATTTTATGCTTAGGATTTTTTATCTCAAATGTTCCTTCCATCAGTGACCAATTACCATTAATAGTTTCGCTTTGCTCCGGAAAATAAGTGGTTGATTCCCATGTATTAGTTTCTTCATCAAATTCTTCAATGATAAAACGCAACCAGTCATTCAATGCATTATCAATACCGTTATACATCCATAAACTCACATGGTATTTTTTACCCATGGCAAAAGTGTTAGGCACAAATTGAGCAAAGATATTTTGTCCTTTTTTGACAGATTGAAATCCGCCTTTTCCCCTGAATGCATGATCCGTTGTTGAACCTTCAAAACCATTATAATAAAGGAAAGATGAATCGTTTGATACCTGAAAGCTTTGATTGTTAGATAGGGCTGGCTTTAGGTGATTGTATTTTTCAAAAACTTCCATCGAATTATTATGAAACAGATCTTCCGGTTGTAAGGAATACAATGAGACCTCTTCACTGATGTAAAGCGCTTTGCATTTTTTTAAAATTTCTTTTTCATACTCGGTGATACTGTCATTTGTTATAACGATTAAAAAAGGTTTGGTACTTTTAATATCATACTGTATTGCTTTGTTATAAAATGCCGGAGAAACTATTTGCACAATCTTTTTACTTTCTTCAACGGATGTTCTTGTGAGATTAGCGCACACAACAGGGATGCCTGTATGATAAGAAAAGATAAAGGAAGCATTTACTGTATTGTAAATCCTGGGCCTTGAAAAACATTCGGAACCCTGGTAATAAAAGGGTAATGCTATGATAGCCTGAAAATTTGAAGGATTAATTGTTTTCAGTGCGTTGGTATAGGAAGGAAGCAACAACTCTTTATTAAATACATTTTTTGCTCGGGTGATCGAACCAGAGTTTTCGATATGGTAAGGAATACCTTCAATAATATTAAATCCACCCACCAATAAACAAAGTAAAATAGCACCCATTTTTTTATTATGATTTTCCATTCGTGAATAGATCTGCTGCATGACCGAAGCAGAAAATACGAGAGCAACAAAATAAAAGGGCCAGGCAAAGCG
>JANPOX010000240.1:0-6420 GCA_031428235.1 Bacteroidia bacterium
ATTAAACATCCTTTTCGATTTAATTCCTGTTATAATTTAAATTATAATCATACAAAATATGTAAATTAGCCTGTGCTTTTTAAGAACCTGGTAGGGCAAACTCCCGTTAAAAATAAGTTGTTAAATATGTTGCATGATGGCAGGGTACCTCATGCTTTAATGTTTACCGGCCCTGAAGGAAGCGGAAATTTACCTGCGGCATTTGCTTTTGTACAATACCTTTTTTGCGCAAATAAACTTGAAGATGATTCCTGCGGCGTTTGCTCTGCCTGTTTAAAAGTTAAAAAATTGATTCATCCAGATCTTCATTTGGTATTCCCAATCCCCTTAAGTAAACATGTAAGAACAAGTAATGATTTGTTGCCTGAATTCAGGGAAGCATTTATTGAAACACCCTATTTAACAATTCATGATTGGTTTGATAATTTAAGTGCGGAGAATAAGCAACCCACCATTCCTACAGATGAAGCTAATGATATTTTAAAAAAGTTATCTTATACAAGTTACGAGGGCGGCTATAAAATAATGGTGATCTGGCAACCGGAAAAAATGAACGCATCATCTGCCAATAAACTTTTAAAAATCCTGGAAGAGCCGCCTGAACAAACTTTGTTTTTATTAGTATGTAATCATCCTGATCAGTTATTGGCTACTATTATTTCCCGTGTTCAGCAAATTCCCTTTTATAAAATAGAAACCGATGACATTATAAAGGGATTAATTACCCAATATGATTGTCAGCCTCAGGCTGCAAAACAAGCAGCCTTATTGAGTGATGGAAGTTACAGGGAAGCACAATTACTGGTTCAACATTTGGATGGTGGCACAGCTTATCTTCAGAACTTCCGAACTTTTATGCTGATTGCCTTAAAGTTTGATGCTATTAAAGCAGTTGGCTGGATTGATGAAAATTCAAGAATCGGGCGTGAAAAACAGAAACAATTTTTGCAATATGGTTTGGAAATTTTCAGGGATTGTTTGATGTTTAATTTTGGAAGTGTTGATTTGGTGAGGCATTCAGGAGAAGAAAAAGAGTTTATTACAAAATTTTCACGCTTTATTAATCAGCGTAATTATGAACGGTTGTTGGAAGAATTTAATTCGGCTTATTATCACATTGAGAGAAATGCAAATCCTAAAATTTTATTCATGGATCTGATTATGAAAACAAATGAATTGATTAATCTGCCTGCCTAGAAAAAAAGGTTTAGTGTTTAAACAAAGGAATTATAATATTTATCAAAACATTCAATTAATTGTTTGTTTGTGCTTGCTTTTTTCAATTCAGATATACGCGCAAAAATTATTTCCGGGAAATACTTTTTTTAACTATTATAGCGCTTCTACATATCATTCATCTCCAGCTAACTGGTATATAGCGCAGGATGATGATGGGGCTATGTATTTTGCAAATCCTAGTGGTGTTTTAATGTACAATGGAACCAGTTGGATTCAAATAGGTGTTGAAAATGCTAATACAATTCGGTCTTTATTTAAAGCCTCAGATGGCAAAATATATGTAGGTGGCAAAACAGATTTTGGGGTTTTAGAAAAAAATAATAAAGGAACTTCTGTATATAAATCATTAGGCAATTTGCTACCCGATTCTTGTAAAAAATTTACTAACGTTTGGACGGTTTATGAGACGACTGAAGGAATTGTTTTCCCTACACAAAAGCACATCTTTTTTTATAAAGATGGCAAAATAAAAATTTTAGTTAATAATCCAATGATCGAGTATGGCTTTGTGGTTAATAATACAATTTATGGGAAAAGTGCAGAAGGCATTTTATATCAAACTTCTCTTTCTAAAGGTGCAAAAAAAGTGAACGATTGCCATTTATTCCAAAATAAGCCTATCTATTGTATGATAGAGGGATTTTCTAAATATGAAGTTTTAATCATGCCTTATTTATATGGGTTGTATAAATTGAACAATCAAACCAATCAAATAACAAAGTTTAATACAGAAGTGGATAGTGTTTTCGATAATACAGCCATGTATTGGATGGTGAAATTAAAAAGTGGAGACATAGCAATTTCAACGTGGCATAAGGGAATTTTTATTTTAAACAGCAAAGGACAACTAAAGGAAAGGATTTTTGAAAATGGAGGATTAAAAGATGAAAACACTTATTTTTTATTTGAAGACAAAGAAGGAAGCTTGTGGGCAACTACTTCTAATGGCTTGTTTAAATACGATCTCAGCAATCCTATAAAATATTATAGTGAACTACATGGATTAAAGACGGCAACCATTAATTTGAAATTTTGGAACAACCAGTGGTATGTATTTGGATCTAATAATATTTGGTATTTAAAAGGTGAAAATTTTATTGAAGTGCCAAATTTTAGAGTTGCTATTAGAGATGTGGTAGAGTACAATTCAAATTTATTAATAGCTACTGATAATGGCTTATATATAATGAATAAAAAACATGAACGTAAAAAAATTTATCTAGCAGAAAGAATCAAAACTTTAAATTTTAATGCCAATAATATTATACTTTCTAAATCCAACAAAGTTTTTGTTTCAAGTACAGATAATATTTTCGAGTTAAAAAATAATAATAATGAACTTATGTTAGATACATTTATTTCTAAACCATTAGCGGGAGAAATTACAAATTTAGAGGTTGATAATGAAAATAATTTATGGGGTAACAGTTTACAAGAAGGTTTAATTCGTTTTAATTTGGATACTAGAGAGATTAAAAAATACTCTAAGAAGGAAAATGTTGAGGAGCCTGGCGCTATTTCTTTTTTTAATTTCGACGGAGAAATGCATTTAGAAACAAACAAAGGATTGTATAAATACGATAAGCAAAAAGATTTATTTATCCCAGCCCATGGATTTGGTCCAAATTTATCAGAACCGGTTAATGATGTTTTCTATACTAGGTATACTAAAGATAAAAATAAGTTTTTTTATTTAGTTGATATGTCTGAAGGCAACAGAAAAGTTAAGTTGAATTATAAAAATAACGGATCTTGGTGTGTTGAATCTAAAACTTTTGCTGACATCAGTAGTATTAACATTCCTAATTTTGTTTTGCACGGAGATTCATTTATTACATTCCATACAAATGAAAAATTATATATCTACGATTTGTCCAAAGGATTTAGAAAGCCAATTCACTTTAATGTTGTAATTACAGATGTTTTTGCAAATAATGATACGTTGGTATATGAAAATACTTCGACAGATTTATCATCGATTATTCCTTCATTTAAAATGACTGGTAAAATGTATTTGAATTATTCGGCTTTAACCTATAAAAAAGAAGAAGGCATTGAATATAGCTATTTTTTGGAAGGGTTTTCTGATGATTGGAGTCCGTGGAATCATCTTGCTTTTACAGAATTTAGCAACTTGTTTGAAGGAAATTATACGTTTAAAGTTAAATCTAAAAATCATTACGGTGATGAGGGAATACCAGCCACCTATCGTTTTACAATATTGCCGCCTTGGTATAGAACATGGTGGGCTTATACTATATATAGTATTGGATTTATAGCATTGGTTTATGTTTTTGTGAGATGGAATAGTAAGAAATTGCGACAAAGAAATGATTTGTTAGAAATAACCGTAAAAAATAGAACACAGCATATTGAAGAGCAAAAAGAAATTATTGAAAAGCAAAAAGAGTTAGTAGAAGAAAAAAACAAAGAGGTGTTGGATAGTATCAACTATGCAAAGCGAATTCAATCTGCATTATTAACAGGTGAAAAATATATACAAAAGTATTTACCTGATTTTTTTGTTTTGTATAATCCCAAGGATATTGTAAGTGGCGATTTTTACTGGGCTTTTTATCATGAGCCAAGCCATTCCTTCTATTTGGTAACTGCGGATTGCACAGGACATGGAGTTCCTGGAGCTTTTATGAGTATGCTGGGAATTAATTTCTTAAATGAAATAGTATCAGAAAGGAACATATTGGAACCTGATAAAATTTTAAATGAATTAAGAAAAGAGATTATTAATGCATTAAACCCTGAGGATTCAATTGAAGAAAGTAAGGATGGGATGGATGCCGTTATTTGCAGGTATATGTTTTCTAACAAAAAAATTCAATTTTCGGCATCTAATAATCCTTTGTGGGTATTATCAATTGAGGAGTCGGAGTTGACAGAATACAAGGCAGATAAATTCCCCGTTGGAAAATATATGGAAGTAGAAAAACCATTTACTTTACATGAAATTGCTTTACGTAAAAATACTTGGATCTTTACATTTACGGATGGCTACGCCGATCAGTTTGGAGGAGAAAAAGGGAAGAAATTCAAGTATAAACAACTGGAAAAAATTCTGAGAGAAAACTGCCATTTAGAAACTAATGAGTTGAAACAAAAACTGTATACAGAGTTTCTTAATTGGAAAATGGAGTTCGAACAGGTAGATGATGTGCTAATAATTGGCGTAAAATGCTAGATACTATAAAAGCTGCATCAGAATCCTGAAGCAGCTTTTATAGTATTGTTCAAATTTTATTTAAAACTCGCAGCTGTCATTTCGCGATTCATTCTGGCAATATTTTCTAAAGAAATGCCTTTAGGACACTCTGCTTCACAAGCGCCGGTGTTAGTACAGTTACCAAATCCTTCTTCATCCATTTGCGCAACCATTTTCAGAACGCGTTCTTTACGTTCTACTTGTCCTTGAGGCAATAAGGCTAATTGGGAAACCTTCGCAGAAACAAACAGCATAGCAGAACTGTTCTTACAAGCCGCAACACAGGCCCCACAACCAATACAAGCTGCTGCACCAAATGCTTCATCAGCCGCTGTTTTAGGAATTAAAATATTATTAGCATCCTGTGCGTTACCTTTTTTTACAGATACGTATCCGCCGCTTGCAATGATTCGGTCAAAAGCCGCTCTATCTACCGCTAAATCTTTAATAACAGGGAAGGCAGCGCTTCTCCATGGCTCTACAACAATAGTATCACCGTTACTGAATGAACGCATGTGTAACTGACAAGTGGTTACTAAATTTTTTGGTCCATGAGGGCGACCGTTAATATACATGCTGCATGCTCCGCAAATACCCTCACGGCAATCATGGTCAAATGCAATTGCTTCCTTTCCTTCATGAATTAATTTTTCATTCAAAACGTCAAACATCTCAAGGAAAGACATATCAGTTGAAATGCCTGTTAATTGATGCGTTTCAAAGCTTCCTGCAGCTTTCGCGTTTTTTTGTCTCCACACTTTAAGTGTTAGATTCAATTCTGTTCCGTTTCCTGATCCCATTATATGTCAATAGTTAGTATTGTGTATATTTATTATAGCGTGCGCTGTAGTCTTTCAAAAACTCAGAAATATCTTTATAGGCACGGCTGTAATCTTCATCTAAGGCTTTGTGGCTTGCTAATGCTTCGTATGCCTTATCATAATCTTTTGCCCAGATAGAAGCCTCTGCAATATTCAAATAAAGTGCTGCTGCCACGTCTTTATTGATACGCGCATCCTTATTACTTTTGTCAAGTTCTTTAATATCTTTTTCCCAGATAGCAATTGCCTCTTTTAATTTAGCGGCCATCACCTCCTGCTTTGCAGGCATGTTAACATAAACAAATGCATTTCTTACTTTCTCAATGGCTTCATGACACTCAGGATAAGATTGTTTTTTATCTTTCACATCATAAAATGGACGGTCGTTTTTTACAACGTTATATCCATAATTAATTTTTAAATAAGTATTAATGTTTTCTACGGCAAGATTTTTAGCACTTGTTTCTGCACCTTTTAAGGTAGAAATCATGTTTTTTTCCAGGTCACTTGGTGTAACAGAATTTGTTGAACGTGTAATCCAATTATTTGGAACACTACCTGAATATACTGTGGCTCCTTTATCGTTTATAATCGTTAAAACAACTTGTAAAGGATTATAATTGATTTTTGTTTTAGTAGGATCTACTGTATAGCTTAATTCCGAAAACAGAATAGTAATTGAACCTTTTGATTCAGGTGCTTTGGTATAACCTGGAACCACTATTTGTGCTTTAACGGCTTCTTCCGGAAAAAGAGTAGGGATGAAAGTGTTGTTATTGTAAACTCCTGTAGGTTTTGCTTCGCCCATGACCTTTGTTGCCAACAACTTCTCTCCGTAATTTTTCTTATCGTATTCGGCTTTGTCTTTTGCGGCTTGTTCTTTTTTGGCAGCTGTTTCAGAACCAGATTCTTCAACTTTACTCCTATAGACGTAATCAATAATGACAGCCACTTTTTTCTCTTTCGAAATTAATTCAACGGGAGGCATTTCAAGCTCGTAATCGATTTTCGTTTTATCAGTCTTTTGAGCAATTGCGCTTAAATTGATAATAGAAATACATAATAGGAATGTTTTTTTCATTTTATTGAGAATTAAATTATTTATAACTTCTTTGAGCAATTTGAATATTCTCGTATTTTAAT
>JANPOX010000241.1:0-3182 GCA_031428235.1 Bacteroidia bacterium
TAAAAATTGGATAAAAAGAAAAGGAAGATATTTATTATGTCATTTTCAATAAACTATCAATCCAAGATTTTGGAGTAATGGTTTTTGACAGATGATGTGAATAAATACTCATATCCAATAGATCAGACTCACTTGTATGAATGATGTTTTTTAGAGTTTGTTTCAGATCATTCACGTTTTCTGATTTGAAGATGAATCCATTTTTACCTTCATGCAGGAATTGTTCTTTAGAGCCAACCTTGTCGCTAAGTATTAAAGGAAATCCCGAAGCGGCAAATTCATGTACTACAACACCCCAGGGCTCAAAACGGCTGGGTAAAACAAACACTCCTGTTTGTGATGTATAAGTTGCTAAATCTTTTGGTTGTATAAAACCAAAGTGTTTTATTTTTGGATGCTGTATTGGTTCAATGTCCCCAACTCCAAGGCACCATAATTCCCATTCGTTAGGTTCTTCTGTTTGCAATTCTATAAATGCCTGCCAGAGTTCCTTGATCCCTTTAAATTCATAATAGCGACCAACATATATAAAACGTTTTGGAAACTTAATTTTTTTTTGCGCTTTCTGGGATTGATAAATTGAGGCAAAATGATCCAGATCACAACTGTAAAAACCGGTTTCAATGTTATTTTCTTTAAATCCTAAATTCAATACATATTGTTTTTGAATTTGTCCAGGCACCCAGGCATGAGAAAATATATTTAAAAGAGTAAATCTACTGGCCACCATAGCAAGGCGCTGTTTCAGACTACCGTTCCAGTGCGTATCACAGGTCATAACAGTAGGAATCTTCCGGAAATATTTTTTGGTGATCTTTAAATAGTCTTTATCAATCCATCCACTGCAAACGATTACATCAGGATTAATGGTTTCTACTAATTGTTTTAATTGATCCTGATTGTAATCTGTTTTGGAATAAATTTTTATTTTTTCATTGACACTGAATTGAAATGGCGCTTCCTTATTCACCGGCCAACGTACAATATGAATTTCTCCATGCTTTGCAAGTTCATTGCAGCAGGCTAAAAAGTATTCTGCAATTTCAGTATATAAAAACAGGAATTTCATGGTTGACTAATGTACTAAATAAAAAAATCCATCCGCCGTATAGCGAATGGATTTTTGTGAGTAATTAATTCAAAAAAGAATTAAGCTTTTTTAGAATAACGTGTTTTAAATTTGTCAATACGACCCGCTGTATCCACTAATACTTGTTTACCAGTATAAAAAGGATGAGAAGTCATTGAAATATCTAATTTCACTAATGGGTATTCTACGCCATCTTCATGAACAATAGTATCTTTAGTATCTGAACAAGATTTAGTTAAAAAAGTGAAGCCATTAGACATATCTTTAAATACAACTAATCTGTAATTTTCTGGGTGAAGTTCTGCTTTCATGTTATAATCAATTATTTTATTTCAAAAAATTTGGAATGCAAAGATAGTAATATTCTTGTAAATTACAAGTATTTTCTCTTAAATATAATATAATTTCTTCTTTCCCGTTATTAATTTATAAATTTGCTTTATGAATCGAATCTTTCTTTTTTTATTCGTAACTATCTGTATATCAGCTTTTTTTGTGTCCTGCAAAAAAGATAAATTGTTAACTGACCCCTCTGCGCAGGTTTCTTTTTCCCAGGACTCTGTTTTATTTGATACCGTATTTACAACTATAGGCTCTACGACCAGAAACATCCGGGTGATTAATAATAATAGTCAAAAAATCAACATTTCGTCCATTCGTCTTGAGAAGGGACAATCATCCAGTTTTTTTTTAAATGTAGATGGTACTCCCGGCAAATCTGTGGAAGATGTGGAAATTCTGGCACATGACAGTATATTTATATTCGTACAGGTCAATGTGAATCCAAATAATGTTCTAAGTCCGTTTGTGATACAGGACAAAATTTTAGTGGATTTGAACGGAAATACACAAAGTGTGAAGTTGGAAGCATGGGGACAAGATGCTCATTATCATTTTCCGGATAAGGCGATTCAATATAAGAATGGTTATTTTCCTTATTCAACAGTTTCTAATGGCACAAATGTAACTGTAACCTGGGGCGGAGGAACTTTAGGACAACCGGACGATAATAAACCACATGTAATTTATGGATGGTTGGTAGTTGATTCCACTCAGAAATTAGTCATTAACCCAGGAGTAAAGGTTTATTTTCATCAAAATGCCGGACTTTGGGTCTATAGGTATGGAACATTGCAAGTTAATGGCGCATTAAATAATGAGGTGGTTTTTCAGGGTGATCGACGCGAGGCGGATTATGCTGATATGCCGGGGCAGTGGGACAGAATCTGGATCAACGAAGGTCATTCTGATAACTATATTAATTATGCTATTATAAAAAATAATTTTATTGGGGTACAGGCAAGTATTTTAATTGATCCAAATCCTCCTCGAAGGCTTAAAATCACCAATACGATTGTTAAGAATTGCTCTAAATGGGGTTTGTATACTCAATATTTTGAAATTTGGGGTGCCAATAATGTATTTGCTAACTGTAAAGAATATTGCGCAGCTCTTTCGTGGGGAGGAAGCTACACTTTTTTGCATACAACTTTTGCTAATTATTACTCACAGGAGGGAGGCAGGGGAGGTCAACCTTGTGTGCATATTGATAATTATGATGGTACTGCTTCTTGGCCAATTGACAGTATTTATTTTGTAAATTCTATTATTGATGGAAGTCAATCTGGTGAATTAGAAATGGACATCAGAACAAATTCATTAACCCCAACTCCAATTTGTAAAATCAATAACTGTTTAATTAAAGGGTCAATTCCTAGCAACACATTAATTACACAAGCAGCAAATCTATTTAATGGTAATGCAGATTTTAATAATCCATCAGGCTATAATTTTAAATTAAATTCTGGTTCTGCGGCAAAAGGAATTGGTGATGTTACTATTCCTTCAACTTACCCAGTTTGTTCCCAGGATATTGGAGGAACGCCACGAACAGGAACAATCTCAGCAGGCGCTTATCATTATTAAAAATTATACTTTCAGAATAAATACAAGGATATCATCCGTCTGATCATATTTTCCTTTCCAGTTATGATAATTTAATTCAATCACATTTTTGAGTTCTTGTGAAGATAAATGATGATTTGCTATTAGTAGGTTCCGGAAAGCTTTGGATGTAAATTTCTTTTCTTTT
>JANPOX010000242.1:0-20537 GCA_031428235.1 Bacteroidia bacterium
CAGTTCAGCTCCAATCCTACCTTTTTATTGTTTTTATAAGATACTTCACTTTTTAAATCTCCGTTCGACCAGAACTCTTTCCAAACGCCCTGCTTTAAACTATCACGGTCTACAATATTGATTGTATCATTATCAAAGATCTTATAACTCCTCATGGATTGCGCCTTGCAAGATATTACACCTAACAAGAAACAGCTAAAAAAGATATAAAATAGAGAGAGTATTTTCACTACTTAAAATTGCTTAAATTTGCGGTAATTATCAAATTTATTATGCTAGAAAGAATAAATAGTTTATTGGCGGAAGTAGAAGAATTTGCAGCGAAAAGCAAAGAGCAGGTTGAAGAATACCGTATTAAATGGTTAAGTAAAAAAGGAGAGATCACTTCTTTATTTGATGATTTTAAATCAGTAGCACCGGATATTAAACGTGAAGTTGGTCAAAAATTAAATGAGCTTAAAAACAAAGCTCAGGATAAGATCAATGAATTAAAATATAAATACGACGCTTCGACAGGTTCAGCAATCAATAAGGAAATTGATTTAACTTTACCTGGGGATCCAACCATACAACTTGGTTCAAGGCATCCATTAGCGTTGGTGAAAAATCAGATAATAGACGTTTTTGCACGTATTGGTTTTACGGTAAGTGATGGAAGAGAAATTGAAGACGACTGGCATAATTTCACGGCACTGAATACACCTGAAAATCATCCGGCGCGTGACATGCAGGATACTTTTTATGTAGAATTAAATCCTGAACTTGTTTTACGCACGCAGACTTCTTCTGTGCAGGTTCATATCATGGAAAATCAAAAACCACCAATCCGTACCATTTCACCGGGAAGAGTTTACCGAAATGAAGCCATCAGTGCGCGTGCACATTGTCAGTTCCATCAGATAGAAGGATTATACATTGACGAAAAAGTATCATTTGCTGATTTGAAACAAACTTTGAATTTCTTTGCCAAGGAATTATTCGGTACAGAAACCAAAATAAGAATGCGGCCCAGTTATTTCCCCTTTACAGAACCTAGTGCCGAAGTAGATATCAGTTGTACTATTTGTAAAGGAGATGGCTGTAACGTTTGTAAACACACAGGTTGGGTAGAGATTTTAGGTTGTGGTATGGTGGATCCACAAGTGTTGGATAACTGCGGCATTGACAGTAAAAAATATTCAGGTTTTGCATTTGGTATGGGTATTGAGCGCATTACGATGTTGAAGTACAGGGTAAAAGATTTACGTTTATTTTTTGAGAATGACGTACGTTTTTTAAAACAGTTTACCGGCGAGTAAATGGAAAAACTCCCTCGTAAAGAACTCATTTTTGACATGTTAGAAAAAGAACCTAACGATGTGTTCCTTAACTACGCATTAGCTATGGAGCATCTTTCTACAGGAGATTTTACAGAGGCTGAAGCACAACTTAGAAAAGTACTGGAGATCAATCCTTCTTATTTACCATGTTATTATCAGCTTGGTCAGGTAAACGAAAAATTGAACCGAACAGATATCGCTTTAACATTCTATAAGCAAGGTGTGGACCTGGCAAAATCCCAAAACAATACTAAAGCTTTAGGCGAATTAAACGAAGCGGTCTGGATGCTGGAGGATTAAGAAGTTGTTGGAAAAAAGATGTTTGTTTTTTGATGATAACATCCCATAACTCATCTCCAATAACCAACAACTGACTTCACAACTCCTTTTTTAAAAGTGTTTTATTCCCAACTTTATCTGTTACTTCTATTCTAAGGAATCCGGTCTTTTCTTGCAGTAAACATGAGACGGTACAAGACTTTGCATCATATTCTGCAATTTGCCACACACCGTTTAAATAAATATTGTAATCGGCTATTCCACTTAACTGATCTGTTACTTCAAACTTTAAAATTTTAGAGTCACTAGCAGCCGTTTTAACTGAAGCTTTCTTTTTGGCAGATGGAAAAGTAATGACAGGCGCTATCGTATCATAAGCAATACTGAATACACCAAATGATTTACTTTCAGTTTTAAACCAACCATTCTCATATGTACCTATCAAACAATTATCCTCAATCATAGCCACCATTTTATTTACTCTCCCTACAATCGGTTTATACACTTTTAGTGACATAGAAAATGGTTTTAAAAGAATTTCTTTTTTATTACCGATAACAGCCTTGCCCAGTTTATTAAAATAACCCCCAACAGAAGTTGCCTTCACTAGTGCGCCTGTGGGGATTATATATTCAATGTCCTCTTTTTTTATTATAAAATCCGTATGGCAGTTTGCATTCATGGTAGACTTTATATTATAGCCCTCTGTTTTTTCTGCTTTTACAAAAAAAGTTACCATACATGCATTTCCTTTTTCATCGGTTGCCATTAATTCAACAGTGTGCAAGGATGTATCCTTCAATTCAATCTTCCCGCCATTTACCAGGGTTTTATAAATATTAATATCATAACAGACCGGCGAAAAACATTTCTGAAATTTGGTGCCGTCTATTTTCTCGCTGAAATAATTCACATAGCGTCCATTATCAAAACTGATACTATTTAACTGGTGATGATATATAAGCTTGCCATCCAGTTTTACCTTTGCATCATATATATTATTTTTGTTTGTGCTTCCATTTGCCTGGTCGTATCCACTAAACGCAAGAGCAAAAGTGTTTTGTTTTAATATAAAAGTGTTTTGGGGTAAGGTTAACTTTCCTGTTTTAGGGTTCACAGTCGAATTAATTTGATGTGAAATAATATTCGTGTCAACTGTATTAAAAATAGCTACATGTGTTAAAACCGGTTTGATATTATCTTTGACATCATAAACCAATAATGGGTTCACAGGGATTTCTGATTTTTCTTCACGGATTTCAAAATGTAAATGCGGACCGGTTGAACTTCCCGAATTACCGCTATATCCAATGATCTCACCTTTTTTTACAGGAAGTGCATTGGGTGTTGGAAACAATTCAAGTTCATTTTTTTTAAGTTCCTGCTGTTGTTGTTTAGTGTAAGCATCAATCTTCTCGGCATATTTTTTTTGATGAGCATAAACGGTGACATAGCCGTTAGGATGTGTTATATAAAGTACTCTTCCATAACCTCCACTACTTATTTTTATTCGACTTACATAACCATCGGCTACAGCTTTGATTGGCAAATTTGCTTTAGGATCCGTACTAAAATCAAGACCAGCATGAAAATGATTTGGTCGTATTTCCCCGTAATTACCAGTCACTATAACCTCTCTATCAATAGGATAAATAAAGCCCAAACTGTTATATTGAGCAAAATAAAAATGGGAACAGGAAATGAAAAAAAAGAAAAATAGAACTCTGAAATGTATCATTATGGCAATGTTAAATTGTATGAAGTTAATTAACAACGAGTTGTTGATGTAAAGTTAAACCGTTAAGTAAAATGAGTTCGTCTAAACTCTATTTTTAACCAACAACAAACTGTTTATTGAGCATGAACGTAGAAAACATAAAATCAGAATTACAACAAGTGTTAGATAGCGATGTAGCGCTGCGTAAGGAGTATAATGAAATTAAGCGCTCGTTAAGCGACTACCGTAACCAGCTCATTCAGCGTGATGAAGATTGCAAGCGTTTGCAGGTTTCTATTGATGTATTGAACACCAAGCTAGTTGTAATGGAGCGTGACAACACGAACTTTAAAAGCGAAGTAAACTCTTTTAAAGAGTTACGTAACAACATCCGCGAGCAATTACAAGAAAAGCAGGAAGAAATAAATAATTTATTAAGTCGCATTGATGAATTAAACAATCAGTTGGCTTCCATTTCATCTGAATACGAATCCAAAATCTCTGAACTCCAATCCTCTTCACAGGAAGAAATTTCTGCCTTAAAATTATCTTACGAAGAACAATTAGCAGAATTAAAATCAAATACTGTTTACCAGCAAAGTGGCATTCGCACTGAGTTGGAAACAAAAATTAACGACCTTACCGGAACTTTCAATTCTACTTACGAAGAAACCGTTTTATCTTACGAAACTCAGATCGCACAATTAAAATCTGAATTTTCTTCTCAACTGGAATCATTAAAAAATGAATCAGAAAGCCGTTTGACTTCATTGTCAGGTTCCAATGAAGAAATTGTTGCAAACTTAACCGGCCAATACGAATCAAAAATTAATGCTTTAACTTCTCAGTGGGAATCTCAAAAAACAGAAATTACTTCTTCTTATGAAAACCAGATCTCTTCGCTAGCCGGAGCTTTTGCAGGGGAAAAGGAAGAGATGATCAGTTCTTATGAATCACAAATTTCAGATTTAAATACTCAATTAACTACTAAGCAATCGGAGTTTGAATCAGAATTAAATTCTACCATAGAATCTTTAAATGCTACTTATTCTCAAAAAGAAAATGAGTTAAAGGCTTACTATGAAAACGAATTATCTTTAACTTCCAATTCTTCGGGCTCTTTATTAGAAACCATTAAAGCAGAATACGAAGAAAAATTAGCCAATACTCTTATTCATTCAACCGCTCAAAACTCAAAATTATCTGAGGACATGAGCAAAATGGTAGTTGAGAATGAGCACTACAAAGAAAAGATCCGCGAAATGGTGTATCACATTGATGCCCAAAATACAAAAGTGGATGACCTGACTTTAGATATTGAAATCAAATCAGAAGAGATCTCTAAACAAATTGATACTTACAATTCATTATCTTCTGAATTCGAATCTT
Organism: Bacteroidia bacterium; assembly: GCA_031428235.1. Lineage (GTDB taxonomy): Bacteria > Bacteroidota > Bacteroidia > B-17B0 > Aurantibacillaceae > UBA4416. The sequence continues at coordinate 4,705 of JANPOX010000242.1, forward strand.
ACAAAACTTCACAATTATCAAGTATTGATGAACAAGTAAGCGTTTTAAATTCTAAAATATCTGAGCTGGAAAACCTGATATCAGGAAAAGATTCATTAATTGCTGAATTAACAACATCTGTTGAAGATAAAATTAGCCAGATTAGCAACTTAACTCAATCTTATTCTGAATTAGAAGGACAGTTCAACGAGTTAACAGCTTCCTATAATGCTGAAAAAGAAAATTCAATAAATTTCAAAAGTGAATTGGAAGCTTCCTATTCATTGCAGTTGGAAAACAAGGATATTGAATTCACAAAACTATTGGCAGAAAATACTTCATTGATCACAGAGATCGATGCTATAGCGGATAAATTGGAGATAGCGGAAGAAGAACTGGAATTAGTAAAATCTGAATTAACAGAATTAAAAACTGTTACTGAAGGAAAAGCATCTGACCTCAAAGAAACATTAAATAGTAAAAACTACGAGATCACAAATTTAAGCGCCAATAATATGGCTCTTCAAACTGAATTAGATTTATTAAAAGCAGAACTGGATGGTGTTCGCAGTGAATTACAATCTGCAATCTCTTTAAACGAAGGAAGTTCCTCTTTACAGGAAGAATACAACAATTTACTTTCTGCCAAAACGGAACTGGAAAATGAATTAGCGTCTTATCAATCTTCTATCGAATTATTAAATTCTCAGGTTACAGAATTAACAGCGTCTATTTCCGGTTATCAGTCTGAGATCGCTGAGATCAAATCCAGTTCTAAAGTTGAAGAACAGGATGCCTTTATTGACCGTTTATTTAAACAAATTGATATACTCAGTGACGAACGCTTGAGTTTATTAAATGAGAAAGAAGAAATGGCTAATCAGTTGTTAAAAATGAATGAAACCGTTTCGGTCATTTCGCAACACGTTGATTCTCATAATATTGACATAACTGAATTGGATAATCACAGAAAAAATGTTATTTTAGCAGGAAGTTCAAGTAATAATGGTTCCGAAAAAACGGTTATGAAAAAACAAATAAGTGAGTTGGTGCGTGAAATTGATAAATGTATAGCTCTGTTGAGTGCTTAAAAAGAAAATTAGCTTGATTTAATGAGCGATGTAAGTGTAAAAGTTGAAATTGCAGGCGGTATTTATACGCTGAAAGTTAAAAACGAAGACGAAAACAGCGTTAAGCAAGCGGTTGAATTAATAAATCAGAAGATCTCGGAATTTGAAAGAAATTACGGGGTAAAAGATAAGAAGGATGTGATGGCAATGGTTACTTTACAGCTGGTTAGCCAGTTAGTTAAAGAAAAAAATCATGCTGAACAAGAGTTAAGCACTCTAAAATTGGTATTGGAAGATGTAGAGAAAATGTTAACTCAACATAAAGACAATATACAACAGACCGGAGATTAAAACAGATATAGCGTCTTTAAACAGACCTTTTAACGCACAAAATTTTGAAGGAATTCAAAGCTTTGTGCGTTTTTTTTGTTAAAGGATTAACGGATAGTCGCCCCGTATAATCTTTTAAATAGTATAAACCATGTGCGACAAAAAAAAATTATGTTAACAACCATATTTATAGCCGTTGCATTAATTGCCGGTGTAGTTGCAGGTTTTATTATTGCCAACTCTCGCTTAAATAAAAGCAGTGTTCAGGAAAAAGCAAACCTGATTAAAGAAGCTGAAGTAAAATCAGAAAGTTTAAAACAAGAGAAAATTTTACAGGCCAAAGAAAAATTTTTACAATTAAAAGCAGAGCATGATAAAAGCGTTAACGAACGCAATCAGCAAATAGTTGTTTTAGAGAACAAAGCCAAACAACGCGAAGGCGATTTGGCTAAAAAAGTGGAAGAAGCCACTAAAAAAGATAAAGAATTAGAACAACAAAAACTTCAATTAAATTCGCAGGTAGAGCTTTATAAAAAGAAAAGCGAAGAGATTGAAAAATCTCACCGTAAGCAAGTTGAGTTATTAGAAAAGGTATCCGGATTAAGTGCAGATGATGCAAAAGCTCAATTAATTGAAAGCGTAAAAGCGGAAGCTAAAACAGAGGCCATGGCATTCATTAAAGACACCATGGATGAAGCGAAAATTAATGCTAACAAAGAAGCAAAAAAAATCATTATTCAATCTATTCAGCGTTTAGCAACTGAAACAGCTATTGAAAACTCCGTTACTGTTTTTCATATTGAAAGTGATGAAATAAAAGGAAGAATCATTGGTCGTGAAGGTCGTAACATCCGCGCTTTAGAAGCTGCTACAGGTGTTGAAGTTATTGTAGACGATACTCCGGATGCTATTACTTTATCTTGTTTTGATTCTATCCGTCGTGAGATCTGCCGTCTGTCTTTACACCAGTTAGTGACGGATGGTCGTATTCACCCGGCACGTATTGAAGAGATCGTTGAGAAAACGAAAAAGATGATCGATGAAGAAATTGTTGAAACAGGTAAACGTACTTGTATCGACTTAGGAATTCATGGTTTACATCCGGAACTAATAAGAATGGTAGGCCGTATGAAATACCGTTCATCTTATGGACAAAATTTATTACAACATAGCCGCGAAGTTGCAAATCTTTGTGCTATTATGGCAAGTGAAATGGGATTGAATCCTAAGATTGCCAAGCGTGCCGGTTTATTGCATGATATTGGTAAAGTGCCTGATGAAGAACCGGAATTGCCACATGCTATTTTAGGTATGAAGCTGGCTGAAAAATATAAAGAGAAACCGGAAGTTTGCAATGCCATTGGTGCGCATCATGATGAAATTGAAATGACCACTTTATATTCGCCAATTGTTCAGGTGTGTGATGCCATTAGCGGCGCAAGACCAGGAGCAAGACGTGAGGTTGCTGAGCAATATATGAAGCGTTTAAAAGATTTAGAAGCATTAGCATTGTCTTATGATGGTGTTGAAAAAACGTATGCTATACAGGCCGGAAGAGAAGTACGTGTATTAGTATCGGCTGATAAAGTAGATGATAAACAATCAGAGCAATTAGCATTTGATATTTCTCAAAAAATACAAACTGAAATGACGTATCCGGGACAGGTGAAAGTAACGGTGATACGTGAAGTACGAGCTACGGCTTACGCGAAATAGAGAATTTAAAAATTCAATTGATAAAGCGTCCGTTAATAATTAGCGGGCGCTTTTTTTATTATATTTGATAGAGACGGTCTTATTGTTTTGAAAATATTTGGAACATCGATGTAAGTCTTAGAACGTAGTTAGCTGCAAGTATAGCGACCCACACCAACATGATCGACAATAAATTAAAAGCAACATGAAAACAATTATCAGTGTATTTTTAGCCTTGTTTACAATTGGGGCATTTGCTCAAAATTCTATAACGACAATAAAATGTGATGATGTGGCTAAGGCAACGACATTCCTTGACGAGGTTAGCTACCAAACTGCAATTGAGACAATATTAAAGGACAAAATAGAAACCTGTTCAAAAGAAAAAAGAAACACAACTTTGGTTTCAACAAAAATGAACCCATTTGTTTTCGCAGTTCATTCAGCGTATGATCAGCATAGACCATTAACAATTTCACCTGACATGATTTGGCTTTTAATTTGTCAAGGTTTTACTAAACACGTTGACTTTCATTCAGAAGAATTAAGAAATAAATTCGTTCAACATTCGGGTAAAAGAAAAATTTCAATTGCAACTGAGCTAATTAGCATGACTTTTCACAAAGGAAATCCTGACAACCCTTGGGAGTTAATGTTTCCAGCATTTACCGACTCAATCAACAAATACGTTGGAAATGATTTCGCCAAACTAATCGTATCAAACTTCACAACAACCACACCGACAGATAAAGCCGCTTTTGAGGTTACTCTTATGGACGCAATGAGTAACTACTTTGAATACGAGGTAACAACAAAGTGCGGAATTCCGCAAATATATTTAGAAGGTTCTTTGAATGATTGGCAAAAAATTAAAGATAACATTCAAAAACTTAGAGGATACAATATTGACAATTGGATAAATTCATTAGACCCAATTATTGACGAATTTATTAACGCAAAAAACGAAAAAATTAATCACGACTTTTGGCAATCAATATATAAATTGAGTGGTGGTAGCGGTGGACCATATATTAAAGGTTGGGTTATTAAATTATTCCCATACCTCAATACTACAGGCGACACACCAAGGACAAATAAGTATATTGACAGTGAACCGACAGGAAGCTTTGCTGGCTTAAACACAAATGACTTTTACAGCGGTGTATCTCAAGTGGACTTCGTTTGGGATTATAACGGGACAAAATTTGACATGGAGTTTATTGCGGGTTTTGTCGGTATTTCTCAAGACAAAACGACTTTAACTTTAAGACCTGAAATTGGCTGGGCTGTCAAGGACAATAAAAAAGATGACAACAAAAAGACCAACGAAGACAAGTAAAATGCTAATGAAGAGACAGAACGCCAGCAGCTTACAGATCCTAGTAATTATGAACAAAAAATTATTCAATCTTTTTAAAAGTATTGGAAATGTTACATAAACCCTTAGGAAATACCTTATGGTTTTGGTTTTAAACCGGATCCGCATCTACCTGCAAACGGTAAATGCTTTTTTTATTGTTGAATTGTAAAGTGTCAATTTCCTGTTTCAATAAATTACGCACTTGTGTTGGAGAATACTCCCGATTTATTTTTAATAAAATACGTTTATGGTACTGATCTTTTATTTTCGCAACCAAGGGAAATTCGGGTCCCAACATCATACCACCAAATAAAGGTTTTAATTGATTAGCTAATTGCTGTGCAATATCATTTACTACCACAATGTCTTTTGAAACGATTGATAATTCAATCACACGTGTGAATGGTGGATAATGGAATTGCTCGCGCTCGTTAATTTGTGATTGATAGAACTGTAAATAATTATCCGCTAACACATGGTTAATCACCGAATGCTCGGGTTGGTTAGTCTGGATAAAAACCGTTCCTTTTTTATCCTTACGCCCTGCTCTACCACTCACCTGCACAATTAACTGATACGCTTTTTCATAAGAACGGAAATCCGGAAAATTTAATACACTGTCTACATTTAAAACACCAACGACACTCACATGATCAAAATCCAAACCTTTGGTTACCATTTGTGTCCCCACTAAAATATCAATATTACCTAATTCAAATTCATCAATGAGTTGTTTATAGGCGTATTTACTGCGAGTTGTATCCAGATCCATTCGTGCCACCTTAGCCGATGGAAATAAAATTTCTATTTCTTCTTCAATTTTTTCAGTACCAAAGCCCTTGTATTTTAAATTATTATTGCCACAGGCACCACAACTACTTGGTGGTTGCATAGTGTACCCACAATAGTGACAACTTAATTTATTGGTTTGCTTATGGTATATTAAAGCTACATCGCAATGGGTACAATGTGGAATCCAGTTGCAACTGGTGCATTCGGTATAAGGAGCAAAACCCCTACGATTTTGAAATAAAATAACCTGTTCCTTTTTTGCTAAAGCTTGTGTAATGGCCGTGACTAACTGATGTGAAAATATTCCTTTGTTTTGGTGCTGCTGATTTTCTTTTTTTAAGTCACACACTACGGTATCCGGTAAAGCGGCATTACCAAAACGCTGAGCGATTCTTACCAAACCAAACTTATTGTGTAAGGCATTGTAGTATGTTTCAAAAGAGGGCGTAGCTGTACCTAATAATACTTTTGCCTTATGAAGGTTTGCCAGATACATAGCGGCATCACGTGCATGATAACGCGGCGCAGGATCCTGCTGTTTGTAAGAATTATCATGCTCTTCATCAATAATAATTAATCCCAGATTATTAAAAGGTAAAAATAAAGCAGAACGTGTTCCTAAAACTATATTAAAATGTTTAGCGTCAAGTTTCTGATCGCCTTCATGCAAAATTGAATTCCATATTTCCACCCGTTCATTCTCACTGAATTTGGAATGATAAATGCCAACAGAATTTCCAAAGACAGCTCTAATGCGATTGATCAGCTGTGTGGTTAAGGCAATTTCAGGAACCAAATACAAAACCTGTTTTCCTTTTGCAATCGTTTTATTAATCAGATCTGAATAAATTTCTGTTTTACCGCTTCCGGTAACACCATGCAATAATACAGCTTGCTTTGTTTCAAACTGTTGCTCAATATCTTTTACAGCTTGTATTTGAAAATCATTCAGCTTCTTATTAGTGCGTTTTTTATTATCAAATAATAATCGGCTGGTCTCTAATTCCGTTTCAATTAAAATTTCTTTTTTCACTAAACCTTTTATAACAGCTGTATCAACCGTTTTTAAAAGGATAGATTTTTTAACCAAACCTAATTGCTTGGCAGTTTCGTCCGACTTTAATAAATGTAGCATCAGCAGCAGCAATTCAGCCTGCTTGAATGCTTTTTTCTCAAGCGTATCTAAAACTTCTTTTAACCGTATTTCGTTATTTAATAAGTCGGGATGAACGCCAATATAATCAACGAGCTTAGGTTTGTACTTATCTTTTATCTCCTCATAAATAACAATGGCCTTTTTTTTAATCAATTTATTAATAAATACCTGGACTGTTTTAATAGAGAGCATCACACTAACATCTTCAAAACTCAAAGAGGCATTTACCTGCAAAGCTTCTAAAACAGTATGCTCTTTATCAGTAAAGAACTCATACGGCATTTCATCCAGACTAAATGCAGGATTAAGTGTAATATGCGACGTGCTGCTCAATTTTAAACCGCTTGGTAAAGCGGCGTTCATCACATCTCCTGGATTGCACACATAATAATGCGAGATCCAGTCCCACAATTGCAGTTGAGCAGCCGTTACAATGGGTTCATCATCCAGTATGGTATCAATATATTTAGCCACATACTCTTTTGGAGGATTCGAATGTACCCTATAAACAATAGCGGTATAAAATTTCGTTTTACCAAACTGAACGATTACACGTTTACCTACCGCTACTTGCTCATTGAATTCTTTTGGGATACGGTACGTAAATTTATTAGCTACTGAAAGCGGTACAATCACATCAACAAATAATGTATCATCCCTATCCATCCTTAACTAATTAATGCGGCCAAAAATACACCGGCAATCATCGACATGATCTTTGCTAAATTATAACGGTGATTCTCACCCGTTTCAAACATAATAGCAGTTGAAATATGAAGAAAGATACCTATGACAACAGCAAAAGATAATTTAAGGAATCCATCATAATTCTGCACGCCAATGGAATTTAAAATGTAACTAATCAAACAGCCTAATGGAGCCATTAATGCAAAACCTGCCAATAAGAGAAATGTTTTCAGCTTAGAGCTTTGATGATCTAATAATAGTGTTACGAAGGCAATAGCAATAGGAATATTATGAATAGTGATGCCAAATACCAGTGATTGCTGAGTGGAAAGAACAGTATCTGCATGTGATTCTATAATACCACTTTGGTAAATAGGCAAACCTTCCAATAATGAATGTAAATACAAACCCGTGATCATTCCTAAAGGCAAATGTTTTCTGCATGAATCAGAATGAGCATGAATGTGTCCATGCTCAATACCGGCACTAAAATACTCTAACATAATCTGGATAAAAAAACCAATCAGAATAAACATTCCAATCAGTTTATAATTACTGCCTTCATAACATTCCGGCAACAAATGTGTTACTGAAATGGCAAATAAATAAGCTGCACTAAATGCTAGCAGAAAACGCAAATTCTTTCCTTTAATTTTTAAGGACAGAAAAATAATGCCGGTTAATAGAACCGGTAAAGCAAGGTATAATGTCAGTAATCCTAAATTCATATTTTCTGTAATACTAAAATTAAACGGGGTGATGTTACCGCATCAAATTCCTGCAGTTGATAATTTCCAAATGTATGAAGGATTGATAAATTGCAATCAGCTGCTAAACCTTCAAAATAAGACTTATCGAATAATTTTACCCGTTCTTCAAAATGAAATGACTGTTCTTTATCTGTAAAGTCAATATTTTTAATAACGGTATTGTTCTCTATCTTTTTAGAAATATTAAAAGTAATCCCCTCTATTGTTTTACTATCTTTTTCAGTCAAAATATTTTTCACAAAACCTGCATTCAAATAATCAAATACAAATAATCCATTTGGCTTTAAACTTTTTTGAACCGAGTCAAACACATGCAGATCATCTTCCCTCTTTTCAAAATAACCAAAGCTGGTGAATAAATTAAACACAACATCAAAATAATTTGTGCGGAATAAATGACGCATATCATGCTGATAAAACTCCAGGCTTTCATTCACACTTTTATTCGCCTCAAGAATACTTTGAACAGAAAGATCAGTTCCTGTAACACAATAACCTTTTTTATTTAAATAAATGCTATGTCTTCCTTTGCCGCAACAGAGATCCCAACATACAGCATTTGTTTTTAAATCCAGAAACTGAGTGATATTATCTATAAATAAAGATGCTTCAGAATCATCCCGGTTCTTATACAGAATATGATAATATGGAGTATCAAACCAGGAAGAAAACCATTCTTTTTGCATAGACTACAAAGGTATTAAAAACAAAAACACCGAACTATGAATGTCCGGTGTTTTTATTAATAAGTTAGTTATTATCTGGCAATAACCCGCACGTACTGGAACGGTGAATATTTTTTCACGTTTTTATAATCAGCTTCGTAAATGGGTCCTCTTACTGCTGCAACTTTTCTAAATACAATCTTACCTGCATCACCACCTTTAGTAGTTACTGCAGCTTTAATTTTTTCTTCCATTTTATCTGCCCTTGATCTTGCTAATTCTTTATTAGTAGAAAAAGCATGAGTAGGAACTTGTGATGCACTCGATGAGATCTTAACTGTTGGATTACATTCTTTGGTTTTACTTACGATTCCATCAATTAAAATTTCCCACTCTTTTGCGTCCTCCGTTTCACTGACATCATATCCAAAATTATTTTTATACTTAACCGGAGAGCCGCATGCTACATTAGGTTTGTAATTAGAATTATCCTTTGTGTTATCCGATTTAACAGCTACATCAGAGGCATCAATATATAGAACCTGAGTAATAGTTTTACTGCCTTTTACACCAATGGTATTAAATGAGTTAGTAGCAGATTTTTTACCGTTCGACTCAGCAAAAATAGTGTAGGTCTTGTCAACATCAAGCGTTGCTCCATCATTTTTTCCGTTTTCATCTGCATCAAAATTTACATTTGTCCCGCCTTTCTCAGTTAAAGTAATCTTCGCTTTAGAGACAGGTTGCTTGTCTTTTATATTATTAAGCACAATAGAATTTAAAAGTAATTTCTTCCCTTTTGTTTTCACACCTCCCAGTAATGAAACCGGTTCTAAATTAATTTCTTTTTTAATTTCCTGGTAAGCAATGTCGTTTGAGACAAAGATGTCTTCGTTATAAAATTCTTCTCCTTTTGCCTGATAAGAGAAATTATAATTTTTGTTAGGTGTAAGGATAGTTGCAAATGTTCCATTCTCTTTAGGCCTGTATCTGCCAACTACTTCTCCTGTTTCCTTATTAGTAACAACAACTTCTAAATCATCTGGTAATTTTTCACCGTCTGCAGGCATGATATAACCTTTAAATAAAGCCAAAGGTTTTTCCTTTGCATCAGGAATAAACATGGTATAAATGTCTTTCTCTCCTAAACCGCCATCTTTAGCAGAAGAAAAATAGCCTCTTTTTCCATCAGGAGAAGTCACAAAAAACACATCGTCATCTGGCGTATTAATTGGATAACCCAAATTCTGTGGCGCAGAGAATTTTTTATCTTCTTCAATAGTTGAGGCAAATAAATCAAACCCTCCCATTGACTTATGGCCAACAGAAGCGAAAATAAGTGTTATGCCATCAGGATGAATGAAAGGACCATCTTCATCATATTTAGTATTTATAGTTTCTCCTACATTTAAAGCTTTACTCCAGGCTCCATTTGGAAGCCTTACGCAACGGTAAATATCTCTTCCGCCGTATCCGCCAGGTCTGTCAGAAACAAAATATAAAGTATTATTGTCAGCACTTAAACAGGCATGGGATTCCCAATACTTGGTATTTATATCTGAACCAAAATTTTGAAGGGAACTCCACTCTTTTCCATCCCAGGTACTATAATAAACATTCCCATTACCACCATCATCTCTGTAAACGATTAAAGTTTGGCCATCAGGAGTTAAGTTAATTGAAGCCTCATGTCCATTAGTATTTACAAATTGTCCGATAGGTTTTGGTGACGACCATATTCCATTTTCATTTTTGTAGGAAACTACGATGTCTTCAAAATACTGCCCCTCGGGAGTTTTGTCTCCACCGGTACTGGTATTACGCCTCGTTGTATAAATGAGAGTCGCTTCATCCGCACTTAAAACTGGGCTGTAGTCAGGGAAAGTACTATTAATACTATCACCCATATTCTGGATCTTAACATTGATAGGTGTAGCTATTAGTTCTTTAGCGTATATACTTTGCTGTTTAAAAAATGCCACGTCTTCCTTATTTGCTTTATCTTTTGCATATTCTTTATCAAATAAATCGTATTGTGCTATGGCCTCATCAAATTTGTAATTAAAATGAAGTGATTTTCCGTAATAGAAGGCAGCTAAAGGAGGTGCAGCTTTCTCAGAAGCATCATCATAATTGTATTTTTTTGAGATATTTAAAACAGCTTTCGCCAGATAACTTTCGGCCAAACCCTTATTCATTGAAGAACTCAAATAACAAAACCCTACATTAAAATTAATATTGGCAGAGGAAGAATCCAGCTTATAGGCCTCCAAATAATTTTTTAGAGCCATGTCATAATTTTCTTCGCCAATTAAAAAATTTCCTTCTCTGAAATAATCAGAATATTTCCCGGTAGCAAGCTGAGCCTTAGCAAGATTGGAAATAAGAACAATAGCAATAAATAAATAAAATTTCTTCATTTGATTTTTTTTACAAGAGAACAAAAATAGCATTAATTAGACAAAATCAACAATTTTACCGATAAAAAAAATCCCGCTCTAAGGCGGGATTTAATACTGTATTTCTATATTTAAGATGTCCTGGTAATATCCCAGTTTTCCATATAGTCAGCCACTTTTCTTAAGAAAGTCCCTCCTAAAGAACCATCCACCACTCTGTGATCATAAGACAGCGATAAAAACATGAAATGTCGGATGGCAATTACATCTCCTTGTGGAGTTTCAATAACCGCCGGTTTCTTTTTTATAGTGCCCACTGCCAAGATAGCGACCTGTGGCTGAAGAATAATAGGTGTTCCCATTACATTTCCAAACCCACCAACATTGGTTAAAGTAAAAGTACCACCCTGGATTTCATCCGGAGTCAATTTATTTGCTCTTGCCCTGGCAGCAAGATCATTTACATCTTTAGTGATTCCTACCAGATTTTTTTGATCAGCGTTTTTAATAACCGGAACTATTAAATTTCCTGTTGGCAAAGCAGCGGCCATACCAACATTAATATTTTTACGTTTAATGATTTTTGTTCCAGTCTGATCAACAGATACATTTATCATTGGAAAATCTTTGATCGCTTTCGCTACACACTCAATAAACAATGGCGTAAAAGTAATTTTCTCGCCTTCACGCTTCTCGAAATCCTTTTTGATTCTGTCTCTCCACTGAACTAAATTAGTAACATCTGCTTCCACAAATGAGGTAACGTGTGGAGACACATGCTTGCTCATTACCATGTTGTCTGCAATGATCTTACGCATACGATCCATTTCAATGATCTCGTCACCGGCACCAACTGAAACAGCCGGACGTTGAACTAGTACGGTATTATCAGGTACACCTACAGTTGATTTATTTGCAGCAGGCGCAGACTTCTCTTCTGTTTTTGTTGCATTTTGTTGCACTGAAGCTGCTTGCTTATTTCTATTAGGCAAATAAGCTAAAATATCAGCCTTGGTTACTCTTCCTTCCTGACCAGATCCTTTAATTGAATCCAATTCCGCTAAAGAAATGCCTTCTTCTTTGGCAATGCTTTTAACTAATGGAGAATAAAATTTATCAGAACCCGTAAAATCGAAGTTTTCTATTTGCGATTCTGCAACCGAAGGGGTAGCAGTAGCTGTAGTTGCTGTAGTTTGAGCAGGAGCAACTGTTTTTGGAGTTTCAGAAACAGAAGCATTTGCATCAGATGAAATGATCGCAATAACTGCACCTACCTGAACAACATCATTTTCATTAAATAATTTTTTGATTAATTTTCCTTCAAATGGGGAAGGAATTTCAGAGTCAACCTTGTCGGTTGCTATTTCCAGAACAGTTTCATCAATTTTAATTGAATCACCTTCGTTTTTTGTCCACTTAATAATAGTTGCCTCAGCAACGCTTTCGCCCATTTTGGGCATTGTTAATTCAAATTGAGCCATTGTCGGTAATTAATGTAGAACGCAAAAATAACGTAATATAGCTATTACACAAATTTATTAGACAAGATTTTATTCCTTATTCAAATTAGGGCTTTTTATAGCTTTTAGCTCGCAATTATTTCAATAAATCCAATAGATTCCGATTTTTTGATGCTCAATGATTTTGAGTAATTAAGGATATTCTGAATTAATGAATCAGAAGGTTCAGGGGCGTCAACAAGAGCTGGTGCTTGTTGCTTGTTTTTAGTAATTTTTAATAAAGTAGAAACAAGAGTAGAGGTTTGTTGCATAGGCAGTTTTAGGGGTTTATAAATTAATAACGCTACTAAAATTGATTTATTGTCCACATTTATAAAATTTCAAAAATCTCAATTAAACACAGCTTTTGAGGCCAAAAAATAACTTTTATGAGATTTTGTTTTCGGCTTTGTTTTACATGAATTTTAAAAAAAACGCCGGTTTTATTATAGTAAAAAATAAATAACTTTACATTGTCGGTTCATTAGTTCCGATAAGAACATATAAAAAAACAACACAACTCCGCTTCATTGCGACGAAACAAAAAAAAGCAACAAATGAAATTAGACATATTAGCAATAGGAATTCATCCGGATGATGTGGAGCTATCAGCATCAGGAACACTTTTAAAACATATTGCCTTAGGAAAAACTGTTGGTATTTTAGATTTAACGCGTGGAGAATTAGGAACGCGTGGGAGTGCTGAATTAAGAACCGAAGAAGCAAACAAATCCGCAAAAATACTGGGACTTTCAGTAAGAGAACAATTGACGATGGCAGATGGCTTTTTTGAAAACAATGAAGCGCATCAAAAACAAATCATTCAGATCATCCGGAAATACCAACCGGAAATTGTATTGTGCAATGCTATTAGTGATAGGCATCCGGATCATGGCCGTGCCGCGAAATTAACAGCTGATGCCTGTTTCTACAGTGGATTACTAAAAATTGAAACTAAAGAAAATAATACCATTCAATCTGCATGGCGCCCAAAAGCGGTTTATCATTATATTCAGGACCATTTTATTGAACCTGATTTTGTTATAGATATTTCTAATCACATGGATAAAAAAATGAAGGCTATCATGGCTTTTTCCTCTCAGTTCTTTGATCCAAATTCCAAGGAACCGGAAACACCAATTTCTTCTAAAAATTTTATGGAAAATGTAAAAGCAAAAGCAGCATTATTTGGCAGAGCCATTAACTGCGATTATGCTGAAGGTTATACCGTGAACAGGTATATTGGTGTAGAGAATTTATTTGATTTAAGATAAGGTTTTCATAACTATCCATTTCTCCATTATATAGGATTACACCTAAATAAATCTACCGGCTATTAAAATCATCTTTTTAGCCATTAAATACAAAATTAATTATTTGAGAAAGTACATTTGACGTATTAACGTTTCTACCTTTCCGTCAAATTTTTATGATGTGCCGTATTTTTTAATTTAGTATAAACTTAAAACCACCTGATTAAAATATGATATCACTTTTTTTATACCTCAACGCGTTTCTTTATTTTTCATTTAGTATTTGGTGTCTTCTTAAATTTTTGAGTACAGCCCAGTTTTTAGGCTATAATTTTAAAAATAACTCCGGTAAGGTTGAGTACCTGACAATTTACACCGGCTTACAAATGGGTTTCGCACTATTTTTAGCAATAACCGGGTATTATCAGAGTTTAAGATTTTCAGGTTTACTTTTTTGTGTAGCAATATACATATGTATAATTATTACAAGAACAAGTACCGCCATATATTATGGTCAATTAACTAAAGCTACTTATTTAGTAGGCGCCCTTGAATATTGCTTAACAATATGGGGATGCATTCTTCTTTTTAACTATTTAACACACATAAATTAATGATAACACTCATAGAAAATTTACCAAAGAATATGGTTGGCTTTAAAGCTCAAGGCAACATCACAGAAGCAGATTTCAATGATATTGTAATGCCACATGTACAACAACTTATTAAAGAAACTAATAAGTTAAATTATATGCTTGTTCTTGATACATCACTTAAAAATTTTAGTGCAGGTGCCTGGTTTAAAGATGCGATGATGGGTATTAAACATTTAACAAAATGGAACCGTGCGGCAATTGTAACTGATGTTAACGCCATCAGAATTTTTACGGAAATATTCAGTGTATTAATGCCTGGCGAATTCAGAGGAATTGAACATAAGGATCTTCAATCAGCCATTGATTGGGTTTCAGAAAAAACAGATCATTAATGAATTTACAATCGGCTTTATAATTTTAAACTAGAACAACTAGGTGATAATTTACATTACGTGAAGGTTGTCCAGAGTATCTTTTGTATAAAAGAAATTAATGAAATTTAACACACTAAAGTGAGGAATTGAGGTTCCTCCACGGGAAGTAGTTGTTGCCCTTACAACTTTCTCAGCGATAACTTTTGCTTTTTCGGGTTGAGCTTTTACAATTTGTGGGTGTTTCACACAATCCTTAGGTTGCTGTTGAGCCTTTGGCTGTGGTTGTGTTGCATGCATTTTAAATAAACACGCAAAGAAGAAAACGTAAATAAATACTACTGCTTTCATTTTTTAAGTTTTAGCTTATCAAAAATAAGCTTTTTTTCAGAATAAACAAATATCCATAAATACTGTTTTATACGTTGGCATTATCCTATTTTACTCCAGGAAGATCTTGTTTTGCCTTGGTATTGCAACTGTTGAAGCAATAACTGGTTCTCCTGAACTGATAATTCAGGGTCTTCGTTTAAAATAGCTTGCGCCGAAGATCGTGCTAAATGTAAAATCTGACCATCCTGCGCCAGATCAGCAATTTTAAGATCCATTACCCCACTCTGCTGCGTTCCGTCAAGGTCACCTGGTCCCCTTAGTTTAAGGTCCACTTCGCTGATTTCAAAACCGTCATTAGTTCTAACCATCGTTTCCATGCGAAGTTTACTATCAGCACCCAATTTATAGGATGTCATTAAAATACAATAAGACTGATCCGCTCCCCGCCCTACCCGACCTCTTAATTGATGTAATTGTGATAAACCAAAACGCTCAGCACTTTCAATCACCATAACCGAAGCATTAGGAATATTTACTCCAACTTCAATTACTGTAGTTGCCACCATGATTTGGGTTTCTTTTTTTATAAAACGCTGCATTTCAAATTCCTTCTC
Source organism: Bacteroidia bacterium (assembly GCA_031428235.1). Lineage (GTDB taxonomy): Bacteria > Bacteroidota > Bacteroidia > B-17B0 > Aurantibacillaceae > UBA4416. The sequence continues at coordinate 20,274 of JANPOX010000242.1, forward strand.
CGCCGGTTTTAATTTTCCATGAACTATGCTGATTTGATAATGCGGGGGCTTAAAATCATTCAGTAATGCATCATAACCATGTTGTAAATTCTGGTAATCCATTTTCTCACTTTCCTGGATCAAAGGATAAACAATATACACCTGTCTGCCTAAGGCAATCTCCTGTTTCATAAAACCAATCAATCTTAAGCGTTGACTTTCCATAAAATGCATCGTTGTGATTGGCTTTCTTCCCGGCGGCAATTCATCAATTACGGAAGTGTC
>JANPOX010000243.1:0-5246 GCA_031428235.1 Bacteroidia bacterium
ATTAATTTGTTTACAGAACAAAGTTCTATAAACAAAGGCATTGATTGTGCTACTTTTGTTACTGAATAAACATGATTTTCATCATGTTTATATAAACAAAAATGGCTACCGGTTGGGTAGCCATTTTTAAATAATTTGTAGTTTGATAATTCGCCAGATAAAACTCAATTTTCTTATAACTTGTTTTTACAATTCGTTTTTTCGTTTTTTTAATGTTTTAGAAAAGGGATTATTTTAACTATAATTCTACCGTTTTATAGCCTTGATTTTGCAGTTCAAAAATGCGGATAATTCCGTTTGATTCAATCTCCACACCCGACAATAAAGATTCTTTATTCACATTTTGTTTTTCCATAGACATGCCGCATGCTACAATTCTTACCTTCATATCAATGGCTTTCTTTAAAATAGCTTCAATTGGGCTTCCTTTTTTTAACAACTCTACTGCTTCACCGCAAATAATTATTTCGATACGATCAGTTTTAAATTTACTACCTTTAAACAGCTCGGAAGCGGTTTTCACAGCAGCCTTGATGTGTTCTTCGGTACGCACAAGCATTCCAAAATTTTGAGAATTTGAAGGAATGGTTTCTTTAGTAGGTTCTTTTGAAATTTGATTTTGTGCCGCGGCATTATCTGCAAAAGTGAAGATCAAAACCTGGATAAGCGTAATAGCAAAAAGTTTAATTGAGTTTTTCATGTTTCTGAGTATTTAGTTTATTATTTATAAAAATTGTATCAACTCCATAGAAGAGCGAACCATTGAAAAGGAAAAATAGTAATCCGCCGGCAAGTCCGATATTTTTAAATAACGGTCCCAAACCTTCTGGATTTCCAACTTGAATGGTAAGCGAAATAGGAACAATCATTAAAATTAATAATGCTGCTGCCAGTTTTGTTTTAAAGCCAACTAACAAAAGTAATCCACCAATCAGCAATCCAATGCCTCCGATTATTACAAGTATTTCAGGTGAAGCGAATGAGGTAACCAAAAATCCCATTTTCGCATTTGCCAGTTTCGCTGCCACTTTTTCCGGTTGCAATAAATGGTTAATGGCGGCCACTAAGAATATTAAACTTAGCATAATCCTGAAAATTAATACCGATGGTTTATTTATTTCTTTCATCATTTTTAATACTTCTTAAGTATCTTTTATTATGCAAAGCTATATGATGGGGTTTTTATAAGCGGTAACATTTGTTACTTAAGCAAATTTACAATTGCTTCATTGTCTTTATTGCCTTGAATTTGGCTAAGTTGAAAGGATCACTTCTGAAAAATATTAAAACACAAATTAATACTCGAATATAAAGATTTAGCATGAAGTCATCTCAATACTATTTTTTTAACTGCTCTAAAAGAACGTTAAAAGCAATAACACCTTGTTTACGCCAAACTTCTTTTCCGTTTTTATAAATAATAAATGTAGGAAAAGCAGTAGCGTTTAATTGTTTGGCGAGTTCGGTTTGCTCGCCACCATCAATTTTTAATATGTCGTAAGTTTTTTTAGAAATGTTTTCTAAAGAATCAACAATGGGTGCCATCTTTTTACAAGGAGGACACCAAACAGCACCAATATCCACTAACACGGTTTTGTTTTTTGGTATTTGATTTTGGTATTCGGCTAGTGTAATTTTCTTAGTATTACTTGCGCCCTCAACCGCTTTATTATTTCTCTTCCAAGAGTTAATACCACCCTCAAGGTTATAAACGGATGTGTATCCGTTTTGTTTTAACCAGACAGATGCCGCCCCACTTCTACCACCACTTAAACAATAAACATAAATCGGTTTTGTTTTATCAAGCGCTTGTACTCTTTCTTTAAATTGATCTTGCTTATTCCAGTCTGCAAGAAAAGCATTTTTTAAATGTCCATCTTGGTATTCGCCTGCTGTTCTTACATCTAAAAGTTGACTATTTTGTTTTGATATTCCTTTTTCAAACTCATCTACCGAAATATTTAAATTTGTTTGAGCGTTACTATTACAAGAAATTAGGATAACAGTAATTGATATTAGATTAATAAAATTGTGGAATTGTTTCATTGGATATTTTTTTAAATTAATTTTAACAGCATTTTTTGTTTTCTTGAATTGTTGGACAAGGCACAGAGCCTTAGCTGCAATAGACTCAACAATCTCTCCTTGCTTTGGTTTTAATAGTGTTTTCCAGTTTTAACATTCATAAAAATACTGACAAGCATCAGTTGGCATAATTTCTTTCTTTATATAAGCACATTAGGGCAGGAAATTTCAGAGGCAAACATAAGTTAATAATTCCAAAAACAGTACGTTGTTATTACAAATGTACTTAAATTTATAGTCCGCTACTTACTCACGAAATTGAATTGTTACAAATGTTACCGTTTTAAAGCCTTGTAGTTAGTTACCTTTAAAGAAACACAGATATAATGAATACAGAAATTATTGAAGGAAAAAGAGCAAGTTCCAATTTTTTCAGAAAAATGGGAACTTTAATTGATCTTGAAAAAGGATTATATAAAGCTTATGAAAGGGTATTGGGTTTAACATCCGGACTTTGGAAAAAAATGCCAAAGTTTGAGTATGTATTGCTATTTAAAACACTATACGTAAAATGTGAAGGTTGTTCGCCTGAAGATTTTGAAGATGATAACGGAACGATATATCAATTGAGTTTGGTTTATAATAAAAACAGAAAGTTAATTGTGCATGAAAGTAAAGTAAAAGGTGAAGTGTTTTTACTTGCAGAAAAATTACGGTCATTTTATAAAATAAAAATAAGAGATGCTGCCAGTGACAGAAGAAATCCAGTGTGGTTGAGTTAATCTAAAAAGGGAAAAAATCTATTGGTTGTTTCTTTATACTTTTTGTATTCCTCGTATTTTTCAATGAGTAAAGTTTCTTCATAACTTGATTTAAAATAGAATAAAATTAATAGAGTTACGGCAATACATATTTGCCACAAACTATTATTAAAAAAGCCTAAACCAATAGTTGCCAATAAAATACCAGTATAAATTGGGTGACGCATATATTTATATAAACCTGTTTTAATTAAATTTCCTTTATCAATAGGCGTTGGAAAAGGCGTTAAATTTTTATTTAATTGTACGATAGCAATGAGGATAATTAAAAATCCAATAACTGAAATAACTGCCCCGGGATATTTAAGGAATATAATGGATTGAAATGATATTTTAAAAAATGGAGTAAAAAATAGTGTCAATAATATAAACTGAACTCCAACAAATATAAAATCTTTTCTCTTTATTTTATTTACCATATTATTTATATCAATTAAGATTAGGTTTTCTTTAGATTTTTATTTCATTTTTTTTAGTTAGATTAATTTCGGTAATACACGTTTTCCAGAGTTGATAACCACCAGATAGATTTAAGACATTATGGTATTCATTTTGTTTTAATATTCTTTGTGCCAGATAGCCTCTTGAACCACTAAGACAATATAGGTAAATATTTTTAGTTTTGTCAATCTCATGAATTCTTCCTCTTAAATCATCTATTGGGATATTGGAAGCATTTAAAATATGTCCTTCTTCAAATTCTTCTTTGGTTCTTACATCTAATAATATTTCATTATCTATAATTGTATCAATTTGATTCCAATAAAAGACTCCTGATCTATTCTGTAAAATATTTTCGGCAACAAATCCTGCAATATTGATGGGATCCTTAGCAGCCGAATAGGGTGGGGCGTAAGCATGTTCAAATTCTGTCAATTCATAAATGGTACTATTTCTTTTTATAGCTGAAGACAAAATATCTATTCTTTTATCAACGCCTTCGTAACCTACTATTTGTGCATTTAATAGTCGACCATCTTCAGGAGAAAACGCAATTTGAATATTCATTTGTTTAGAACCCGGATAATAACCGGCATGCGAACCGTTTTGGGTAGTTGAAACAATATGCTTTATGTTTGCTTTTGTAAGATGCTTTGATGCCGTTCCTGCCGTAGCAACTGTCATATCAAACACCTTAACAATAGCTGTATTAATTTCGCCATTATATTTTTGTACATTACCTAATACAATATTATTTGCGCAAATACGTCCTTGCTTATTTGCAGGACCTGCTAAATAGGTATTCATGGATTGATTAGTAATAGGATTTGTAAATTCAATAGCATCTCCAACTGCATAAATATCTGGCTCTGAAGTTTGTAAAAATTCATTAACCCATATTCCTTTTGCATCGCCAATTTTGAGACCGGCATTAACCACTAATTTTGTGTCGGGTTTAACTCCTATAGATAAGATGACGATATCGGCATCTAACTGTTCTCCATCTTTTAATAAAACTTTTAATTTATTGTCGTTTTTTTCAAATGCTGTTACCGCAGAATTGAGTAGTAAATTAACTCCTTTTGATCGAACATGCTGTTGAGCAAAAGCTGCCATGGGATAATCTAAAGGTGCTAATATTTGGTTTCCCATTTCAATAACAGAAACTTTTAATCCAAGATCATATAAATTTTCGGCCATTTCTAATCCAATAAATCCTGCTCCTATAATGACGGCTTTCTTAACCTGTTTTTGTTGAACAAAGGCTTTAATTGCATCAGTATCCGTTATATTTCTTAGTGTAAAAATACCTTCAAGAGAAATACCTTCCAAAGGTGGACGGATGGGTTCAGCTCCAGGTGACAAAACTAATTTGTCATATGTTTCTTCATATTCCTTGCCGGTGATTTGATTTAAAGCTGTTATAGTTTTTGATGAAGGATTAATTGATTTAACTTCAGTCATAGTTCTCACATCAATATTAAATCGTTGATTAAATGATGCAGGGGTTTGTACAAATAAAGCATTTCTATCTTTTATAACGTTACCAATATAATAGGGTAAGCCACAATTGGCATAGGATATATATTCTCCTTTTTCAAAAATTACAATTTCGGCATGTTCATCTAATCTTCTCAATCTTGCTGCTGTACTTGCGCCACCCGCTACTGCGCCTATAATAACATATTTCATAATCGTTTTATTTAATAATTAAATGTACACATAACCTTACCGGAAATTGTAACATATGATAATATTGATTACAGGTATATTACTTTTATATAATATTCATTTTGTTATTTTACAAGAAAATAGGATAACAGTAATTGATAATAGATTAATAAAATTGTGTAATTGTTTCATGAGATCTTTTTATATTAAGTATTCTGTTCATAAATTATCTATATGCAATTATCTAAATTGATAATCTACTCCTGTTACTTGTGAAAGTAATGTATC
>JANPOX010000244.1:0-2657 GCA_031428235.1 Bacteroidia bacterium
GCTAGCCGAAAATGGTAAACAAACCATGCCAATGAGCAAAACATTCTGGGGTTCTTATTGGGGAATGCTCACCGACAAGTTTGGGATTAACTGGATGATTAGTTTTGGCCAATAAGTTTAATGAAAACTTATTTACTGAACACTTTCCGCTATAACGATAGGGCCTACAAGCAACTTTTAGGCTCTATCAATGAATTGTCTGAAAAAGAAGAAATTCTGAAACTGCTGAGCCATTTGATAACAGCCCAGGATAAATGGTTCAACCGGATTGTAAAGGAAGCGGATGATTATTTATTAACCTGGTTCGGCCCTGTATTTTCCGAAAATGACTTGCCTGTACTATGGGAGCAAAGCGTTAGTGCGTGGATTCATTTCATTGAAGAACATTCAGAATCTGATTTAAACAATCCCATTGAATTTATACGGCAGTCGGATGGAAAAATGATGCATGTCAGGATTAAGGATGTCATGCTCCAATTGAATTACCATTCTATTCATCATCGGGCCCAGATAAACAGTATAATAAGCAAGCAGGGAATAAAACCACCTGCAACTGATTATATTTTCACGGCCATGAAGGAAGTGAATTAACAATCAAATAAAAAACGGGTAAAAGCCTTCTCAAAAAGAAGGCTTTTTTATTTTTCGTAATAAGATTAACCGTTATTAAGAACAGAATTTCCTTTTTAACCTAAAATACCATCTCCCCGCTGGTATCCCTTTGTAATTTTGTAATAGAAAAGGTCTGCAAACAGTATAAATAAAGCAGATTAGAGAACGAAACTAATATCCGGAACTCATGGACTTACAGGAAAATATTTTATTTAAAGAACACGTACCAATTGATGTGGAATATCATGGCGCAAGGTATAAAGGGGAAGCTACACCTATTCACGCAAGTTGCCGAGATGGCATTTGTAAGGAATTTCAAATTTCATTGAACGGTGAAGTCTTTGGCACGATGAATTACACAATGCATGGCTGGGTAATGCAAGGCGAGATGGAACAGGATTTCGTGAATCAGATTGGAGATGAGATTGGGCTTTGGTATGATATGTTTTAAAAAATGCATAAAAAAAAGCCTTTCATGAAAATGAAAGGCTTTTTTAATGTACTACCGCTAATTTGGTACGTTGTACCCCAGACGGGACTTGAACCCGTACGTCCGCGAAGACACAGGATTTTAAGTCCTGCGTGTCTACCAATTCCACCACCGGGGCATATTTAGTAATACACTAGAGCGAAAGACGGGTCTCGAACCCGCGACCTTAACCTTGGCAAGGTTACGCTCTACCAACTGAGCTACTTTCGCTTGTAATTTTATTTAAAAGAACAACCAATTTTATTAATCGGGAGTGCAAAGATATGCGTTTTTTTACTTTGACAAAATTTTTTTTACTAAATCTTTAGCCGCCTAACATTCGCTTGATATCATTGAGTTTCATGAGGGCTTCTACCGGAGTTAATGTGTTGATATCCACTTTTATCAGTTCATCTTTTACAGATTCCAAAACAGGATCGTTTAATTGAAAAAAGCTTAATTGATAGTCACTTTTAGAGTTGGAAACTTTTGGATTAGGTTTTGACGTCAATGTATCGATAGAACCATTTGATTGCGTTAGTTCAACTTCAGAAAGTTCTAATTCATGATCTTTCTCAAGTTTCTTTAAAATATCATTGGCACGATCTACTACCTGTTTTGGCATACCAGCCATTCGCGCTACATGGATCCCGAAGCTATGCTCGCTGCCACCTTCCTGTAGTTTACGCAAGAATATAATTTTGTTATTGAGTTCCTTTACTGACACATTAAAATTCTTAATGCGAGGAAAGTACGTTGTCATTTCATTCAATTCGTGGTAATGCGTTGCAAATAATGTTTTTGCGCGGTTCTTTGGTTGAGAGTGTATGTATTCGGCAATGGCCCAGGCAATAGAAATACCGTCATAAGTAGAAGTTCCACGGCCGATCTCATCCAGTAATATTAGGCTGCGTTCGCTTAAATTATTTAAAATACTGGCCGTTTCATTCATTTCTACCATGAATGTTGACTCGCCCGAAGAAATATTATCGCTAGCTCCCACACGGGTAAAAATCTTGTCTACAATGCCAATTTCAGCACTCTTTGCTGGAACATAACAGCCAATCTGTGCCATCAAAGTTATTAAAGCAACTTGACGCAATAACGCAGATTTACCACTCATGTTAGGCCCTGTGATCATCATCAACTGCTGGGTATCGTTATCCAGGTACACTGAATTACTTACATATTCTGTCCCTAAAGGCAGTTGTTTTTCAATCACGGGGTGGCGGCCATCAATAATATTAATGGCAAATTCATTAGTCAGAACTGGGCGCACATACTGATTGTCCTTAGCCAGTTTAGAAAAAGATAAAAGACAATCTAATCTTGAAATTAAAGACGCATTTAATTGAATAGGAACAATGTAGTCGATCAGGTCTCGCACCAATGCTTCATATAATGTTTGTTCAAGCACAGCAATTTTATCTTCAGCCCCTAATATTTTTTCTTCATATACTTTTAACTCAGGAGTGATATAACGTTCTGCTGTTGTCAGCGTTTGTTTACGAATCCAATCTACAGGCACTTTATCTTTATGCACGTTTGTTACTTCTAAATAATAACCGAATACGTT
>JANPOX010000245.1:0-4292 GCA_031428235.1 Bacteroidia bacterium
ATTAGCCAACGAAATGGCAGTACCACTGGGTTTATCTAATTTATGAATATGATGGATCTCTTCCATCTCCACATTATAGTTATCATATTTATTCATCAGCTCAGCGAGATATGTATTTACTTTAAAAAATAAATTAACACCAAGACTAAAATTAGTGGCATGGAATAATGCACCGTTTTTTTGCAAACATAACTCCTGGACCATTTCAAATTCATCATACCAGCCTGTAGTTCCTACTACAATAGGTGTCTGAACTTCAAAACATTTTTTGATGTTATCAATTACTGTATGAGGCGTGCTGAATTCAATAGCGACATCTGCTTTTTTCAAGTCTTCATTAGTGAAAGTGGTGGCATTTGTTTCATCAACTTTTAAAACAATGGTGTGGCCTCTTTGTAAAGCGATCCCCTCGATCTCTTTACCCATTTTACCGTATCCTAATAATGCAATATTCATATTTTATAGGTATGTCCCGCAGATTTCGCGGATTTCACAGATGTATTTTTCTGCGTTAATCCGCTTGATCAGCGGGAGATTTACTTAAATTTTAATTTCAAAGATAATCCTGCCTGCAATTTATTATTGTAATCCCAATTTGAATAAGGATTTACTTGTAAGCTTAAGTCATCACTGACATCAAAAGTTTTTAAATGAGCATCCACATTCGCATCAATTATATTTAATAAATATACTAACGCACCTAACATAATGGATATGTCCCTATATTTTTGGTAATATTTTTTTTGTGTAATTAGGTCATCTATATTTTTATAGGGTGTTGCATTTACAGAATATGTAACTTGAGACTTTAAATTATCGCTATAATATTTATACTTAATTTGGTTGGTTACACCCCAATACCCAAGGCCACCTAGTGCTGCATAAATCACAGGAGCTTTCCAGTATTTTCGGTTATAGATCTGGCCCAAGCCAGGAAAACAGGCACTCATGATAGAAGCTTTACGAGCATCCCCATAGATTGCTTTTCTAACCGCCCGCTTACTTGCTATGGAATCTTTTATCTGCTCTTTTCTTAGAGAGTCGTTTTGTTGAGCCTGAACAACTGTGCAAAAGCAACTAAAAAATAAAATTAAATATGATAATGCGATTTTCACCTAATCAAAAATAACCATAGAAAAATAATAAAGTCATTTCCTGTGATTAGCGGATAGTTAATTTATGTCAAAAAAAGAAAGGATATGTTCCAATTCCGTGTCGTTACTGAAAGTTAAAGATAAACTGCCAGCGCCTTTTGTATTACGTTTAAAGTCAAAAGATTTACTGAATATTTTTTCCAATTTTTTAGCGATCTGTTTATCTTCTATAGTAAGAGGTTTTTCTACACGAGTGGTTTTAGGTTTGAATTGTAATTTTTCACCACGGGCTAATTCTTCAACCTGGCGAACTGATAATTCATTTTCAACAGCCATGGCATAAATCGCCAATTGCTTATCTTCATTTTCAATACTAAGTAATGCACGTGCATGACCCATAGAAATATCTTTATCACGTACTGCTTTTTGAATCACTGCCGGTAATTTTAATAATCTTAAAAAATTGGTAACAGTGCTTCGTTGTTTATTTACTTTTTCGCTGAGTTGCTCCTGTGTAATATTACACTCTTCAATCAGACGCTTGTAACTCAATGAAACTTCAATCGGATCAAGGTCTTCACGTTGAATGTTTTCAATCAATCCCATTTCAAGCATTGCCTGATCATTTGCTACACGGATGTATGCAGGAATTTCAGTTTGTTCTGCAAGCTGAGAAGCCCTGAAACGACGCTCTCCCGAGATAAGCTGGTATTTATCATAACCTAGTTTACGAACAGTAATAGGTTGTATGATGCCATGTTGTTTAATGGAATCAGCCAGTTCCTGTAATGCAATTTCTTCAAAATTAGTACGTGGTTGAAACGGGTTTGTTTCAATGTTCTTTATTTTAATCACAGCGATTGAACCTACAACCGGTGAACCTTCTCCCGATTGTTTGGTTGTAATATCTGTTTTGGCATTCTCTAACAATGCACTTAATCCTCTTCCTAATGCCGGTTTTTTATTGGTACTCATGTTTATAAATATATGTTTTGAAATTATAATTACGAATCTCTACCAATTTACGAATCTGTGTTTCCAGTTGTCCATACACAAATTCGTATATTCGTATTTAATTCGTATTCATCTAGCCTTCGTTAAATTCTGATTCTTCTGCTGTGTAAGTCATAGTTCGGTCTTCATCACTGATCTTTGTAAGTCCGTTACGCTGTAAAATTTCGCGGGCAAGATTTAAATAATTCACAGATCCTTTTCCTATTGCATCATGCATGATAATGGTTTTACCGTGACTTGGCGCTTCAGCTAATTTTGTATTACGCTGAACGATTGTATTAAATACCATATTCTGGAAATGCATTTTCACTTCTTCCACTACCTGGTTTGCCAACTTTAAACGTGGGTCATACATCGTTAATAAAACGCCTTCAATATCCAATTCAGTATTAATGTGTGCCTGAATTAATTTAATAGTTTGTAATAATTTGCCCATTCCTTCCAAAGCAAAATATTCGCATTGTACCGGAATGATCACGCTGTCAGCAGCTGCCAATGAATTAATCACCGTTAAACCAAGTGAAGGACAACAATCAATGATGATGAAATCATAATCATCTTTAATTTTTGCCAGAGCTGCTTTCATCATGTAATCACGGTTAGGCATATTTACAATTTCCAATTCAATAGCTACTAAATCTGTATTTGTTGGTAGCAAATATAAATTAGGAGTATCCGTTTCAAGAATAACGTCTTTTGGATGTTTGTTATCGATAATACATTCGTACAAACCAGCTTTTACACTTTTTGGTTCAATACCTACACCAGAGGTCGCATTAGCCTGTGGATCACCATCGACCAATAAAGTTTTATACTCTAAAACAGCTAATGATGCTGCAAGGTTTATGGCTGAAGTCGTTTTTCCTACGCCACCTTTTTGATTTGCTATTGCTATGATTTTTCCCATTCCCGCTATTTTTATTTAATATTTATTTTGTGATTGTTTCTCCTATTTCCATAAGAGTTAATTTTTTTCCCTGCCTGTTAAATTTATTGACGGCTTCTGGTTTATCAATTTTAATAAATTCAAAAGTATCATAATGCATTCCGATAACATCCGAACAATGGATGAATTGGGATGCGATGATGGCATTATCAACTCCCATGGTGAAATTATCACCAATTGGTAAAAACGCGAAATCAACTTTACGGTAATCGCCTATTAATTTCATGTCATAAGTTAATGCAGTATCCCCGGCGTAGTAAAAATTCTTATCATTGGTTTCAACCACAAAACCCATCGGATTTCCACCGTATGAACCATCTGGCAAACTACTGCTGTGAATAGCATTCACACATTTTACAGAGCCAAAATCAAATAATTTTTTTCCACCGGTATTCATTGGATGAATGTTTTCAACTCCCTGACTTTGCAACCATACTGATATCTCCCAGTTACATACAACAGTAGCGTTTGTACGCTTGGCAATCGATACAGCATCTGCAATATGATCTTCATGGCCATGAGAAATAAGAATATAATCCGCTTCTACCGTATCTGCGTTTATGTTGGTGGCTAATTCATTGGGACTGATAAATGGGTCAAATAAAATATTTTTGCCATTAATTTTTAGTCCAAAGCAAGAATGGCCGTAATATGTTATATCCATTACTTAAAATTCAATAATACAATTTTGTATCACGTAAAAATAAGCTATTCAGGGACTTAATTAGTTTTTAGTTTTTAACACTAAAAAACATAACTTTGCTAAAATGTTAATAATATAATGCACTCAATTACAATCATATCGGCAACCAACAGACCGGATAGTAATACTGAAAAAGTGGCGAATTACTATAGATCTCTTCTTAAGACGAAAGGAATAGAAGCTAATATCCTGAGTTTAAAGAATTTACCCGAATCTGTGCTGCACAGCGATTTGTATGGAAAACGTTCTACAGAATTTCAACAAATCCTAGATGAATTTGTGGTGAAACAGGAAAAATTTATTTTTATTGCACCGGAATATAACGGAAGTTTTGCAGGCGTTTTAAAAGTATTTTTAGATGCTATTCCTCCATCACTTTGGACAGATAACAAAGCATGCTTAATTGGCGTATCTACTGGTAGAGCAGGTAATTTGCGTGGCATGGAACACTTAACTAATATTTTAAATTATCTGAAAGTAAATGTTTATCATAATAAATTACCTATCAGTAGAGTTGATACTTTATTAGACAGTT
>JANPOX010000246.1:0-2515 GCA_031428235.1 Bacteroidia bacterium
TGTAGCACAACCTAAGTTAACTAAACGACCTTCAGCTAAAACAATAATGTTTTTACCGTTAATAGTGTATTGATCAACTTGTGGTTTGATAGTATCTTTAGAAGCTCCGTAAGTTTTGTTTAACCAAGCCATATCAATTTCAGTATCAAAGTGACCAATGTTACAAACAATAGCACCATGTTTTAATGATTCGAAATGACGACCTACAATAATGTCTTTGTTTCCGGTAGTAGTTACTAAGATATCTGCAATTTTAGCTGCATTATCCATTTTCATTACCTGGTAACCATCCATTGCAGCTTGTAAAGCACAAATTGGGTCAATTTCAGTAACAATTACACGAACACCCTGAGAAGATAAGGATTGGGCTGAACCTTTTCCAACATCTCCATAACCTGCTACTACTGCGATTTTACCTGCCATCATCACGTCAGTTGCACGACGAATAGAATCAACTAATGATTCACGACAACCGTATTTGTTATCGAATTTAGATTTAGTTACTGAGTCATTTACGTTGATAGCTGGTAACAATAAAGTTCCGTTTTTCATACGCTCATATAAACGGTGTACGCCAGTTGTAGTTTCTTCAGATAAACCTTTAATATTAGCTGCTAATTCTGGGTAAACATCAAATACTAAGTTTGTTAAATCACCACCGTCATCAAGAATCATATTTAATGGTTTACGGTCTTCTCCAAACCATAAAGTTTGTTCAATACACCAGTCAAATTCTTCTGCATTCATACCTTTCCAGGCATAAACCTGAATTCCCGCTGCTGCAATCGCTGCTGCTGCGTGATCCTGTGTAGAGAAAATATTACAAGAACTCCAGGTTACTTCAGCACCTAAAGCTGTTAATGTTTCAATTAATACAGCAGTTTGAATGGTCATGTGTAAACAACCTGCAATACGAGCACCTTTTAAAGGCTGTGAAGCACCATATTCAGCACGAAGCGCCATTAATCCTGGCATTTCTTCTTCTGCTAATTTAATTTCTTTACGACCCCATTCTGCTAACGAGATGTCTTTTACTTTGTACGCTAGGTACTTTCCTGTTGCTACTGCTGACATGTTTATTTATTAATTTATGTTTATTTTTTTGTAATTATGCAAAGATAAGACATAAGTTTGTAACCCTCAAACTATTGAAAGGTTTATTTAACGATAATTGACAGTGATTTTTAACATACATGAAAGCCTGTATTACGGGTTATTGGATTTGAAAGCCTTTGCTGATCAGGAAAACCTAAGTTCAAAACGGGACATAGAAACCAAAGGCAGAGCCTACCTCTTAAAAGCACTTATTGACCAGGATTGTATAGTTGAATATGATGAAAAAGGGAAGCCTTATTTGTTAAATGACAGCAGGCATATTTCAGTTTCGCATTCACATGACCGGTTAGCTATTATTGTGAATAAAAGCGAACCAACAGGCATTGATATTGAAATGATCAGAGATAAAGTATTAAGAATAAAACATAAATTTTTAAGAGATAATGAACTGAAGGATGCAGAGGATGATGTGGAAAAATTACTGATTTATTGGGCAGCCAAAGAAACACTTTATAAAATATACGGTCTAAAAGAAGTCGATTATATTGAACATTTGTTGGTGAAACCGTTTACAAAACATAATTTAGGGACAATTATAGGAGAAATAAATTTACCTGGTTTTAAAGAAATTTTTGAATTAAATTATCAGGTGTTAGAAGATTACATTTTGGTGTTTGCATTAAAAAAGACAACAAACGAGTGAGATTTAAGGACTAAACCACATAGTAACATAAAAAAAAGAATGATATAGAATTATATTTTCAACATAGAAAACTTATAAGAAAAATAAAATAACAAATTGCTAGAAAAGACAACACATACACAACTCATTATTTTAGTTGATCCTGATAAATATAATCCGGAATTAATTAAGATCGCAAATGATTGTAAAGTGTCATATATTTTTGTTGGAGGAAGTTCCTTGAAAAATAATTCTTTTGAAAAAACTGTTAAATCCATTAAATCTCTGACTAAAATTCCGGTGATCATTTTCCCCGGAGATGAGACGCAGGTTTCAAAATATGCTGATGGTATCCTTATCCTTTCTTTACTATCGGGCAGAAACCCGGAATATCTGATTGGGAAACATGTGAAAGCCGCTGCAAAAATTAAAACTTCTAAACTAATTAGTGTTCCTGTTGGTTATATTCTGATTGATGGAGCAAAAAAATCAACCACTCAAAAAATTACCCGGACAAAACCACTTATTAATGCAAAAGAGATCATTGACACTGCTATTGCCGGTGAGTTACTCGGAAAACAATTGATTTATTTGGAAGCAGGCAGTGGTGCAAGCAAACCATTAAATACATTATTAATCAAAAAAGTAAAAAAATCAATTTCAATTCCCTTAATAGTTGGTGGAGGAATTGATTCCGTATTAAAAGCAAAAAATAGTATAGCTTCCAACCCAGATTATATCGTTGTAGGAAATGCCTTTGAAAAAAATCCAGGATTA
>JANPOX010000247.1:0-2735 GCA_031428235.1 Bacteroidia bacterium
TGCAGCTTAACCTGCAAATTTTGTGCAACAGGTAAATTGAAGCGTTTGCGCAATTTAAATGCCGATGAGATCTATGATCAGGTGGCATTAGTTAAAAATTTAGCAGAGACAAAATATAATCAGCCTCTTACAAATATAGTATACATGGGAATGGGAGAGCCATTGTTGAATTATGCAGAGACGATTCGTTCAGTAGATAGAATTACTTCTCCTGATGGGTTAGGAATGAGTCCGTCTCGTATTACGGTGAGTACGGCCGGTATTGCTAAAATGATTATGAAGCTAGGAGACGATCAGGTGAAATTTAACCTGGCACTGTCACTTCATGCGGCAAATGATGAAAAGAGAAATCATATCATGCCGATTAATGAAACAAACACGTTAGATAATTTAGAGGAAGCATTGAATTATTTTTATGAGAAAACAGGATCGCGTGTCACTTTTGAATACATTGTTTTCAAGGATTTTAATGATGGCATCCAGGACGCTAGAGAGTTAGGTGATTTTTGTAAAAAGACCACCGCCAAGGTAAATATTATTGAATACAATCCCATTGATGATGGTGAGTTTAAACAAACTACACCGGAACGACTCGAAGCTTTTGTGAAACACCTGGAAGGAAGAGGGATTATTGTGAATGTCCGCCGAAGCAGGGGAAAAGATATTGATGCTGCCTGCGGCCAATTAGTTAACAAAAACAAATCAACGGTTCAGGTTTTTAAATAAGAAGTTGAAAAGGTTTATTCCAAATAATCAATCAATCTTAGAGTGGCTAAAAGCTATTGTTATTTCCTTTTTTTGTGTGCTGATCCTCCGAACATTTTTCTTCGAAATTTCTCCGGTAAGTTCTCCTTCTATGGAAAAATCTTTGTTAACAGGCGATTATATGTTCATCAATAAATTATCCTACGGACCACGATTGCTAAGAACTGTTTTTAGTATTCCATTCATCAATCAAAAATATTATTCCACACTTATTTCTCTTCCTTATTTGAGATTATTTGGAACTCCGGATATAGAAAGAAATGATGTTGTTGTTTTTAATTATCCACGAGAAGATGAGCATCCGGTTGATCACAGAACTTATTTTGTGAAACGATGTGTAGCACTTCCAGGCGATAGTTTTAAAATTGTGGACGGATTAGTTTATATTAATAATAAATTAATGGATGCCGAAAATAACCTACAGTTTAATTATCATTTAAAGTCAGAAAAAGTTCTGGATTCTTCTTTCGTAGCAAACTATAATTTAATCGAAGGAGGAAAAATTTCGGATAATAATGATTATTCCTTTACACTAACACAAACCTTAGCCGATACCTTAAGAAGTAAAACCTATATAACAACAATTGAAAGAAATATAGAGAAAAAAGAAATGTGGGATGAATTTGTGTTTCCTTTTAATGTGAATTATAAATGGAACGTAGATAATTACGGTTCCTTAAGAATTCCTGCTAAAGGCGACACTATTCATTTAGATACCCTGAATTTATGTTTATTTGAAAAAATCATTTCTGCTTATGAAGACAATACCTTGGATTTAAAAAATGATAGTATTTTCATTAACGGTTCATATAGTACTACTTATGTCATTAAACAAAATTATTATTTTATGATGGGCGATAACCGTCATAATTCTCAGGATAGCCGTCATTGGGGTTTTGTTCCTGAATACCATGTCATTGGTAAAGCTACCCGCATTGTTTTTTCAAACGATAAATTGTATGATACCGGTATAAGGTGGGACAGGATATTTCAGGCAATTGAATAAATGAAAACTATCCTATTGTCCACTGCATATTTGCCGCCATTGAATTACTTATCTAATCTTATTGATGCAGAGCAGGTAGTGATCGAAAAGCAGGAGCATTTTGTGAAGCAGACTTATCGTAACCGTTGCGAGATCTTAACTGCCAATGGAAAATTGTTGTTAAGCATTCCTTTGGTCAAACACGCTGATAAAGAAATTGTTTCCGAAAAGAGAATTTCTTATGCGGAGAATTGGCAAAAACAGCATTGGCGCGCAATAACTAGCGCCTATAAGAATTCTCCTTACTTCGAATATTTTGAAGTCGACTTAAGGATTTTTTATGAAGAACAACATGAGTTTTTGTTTGAATACAATACTCAGCTTTTAAAAGCCATTCTTAATATATTAAGAATCAAAAAAGAAATCAGTTTCACCAATCTATTCGAAGAAACACCAATCGGGATAACAGATCTCAGAAAATTATCAGAAATCAACAATCCCGAGGTTTCTGTTATGAAACCCTACTATCAGGTATTTGCAGATAAAACTGGCTTTACACCAAACTTGAGCTGCCTGGATGCATTGTTCAATATTGGATTAGATGTAATAAGTTTATAAACTTGATGATGTCAGTTCGAGTAAAATGATGCGTCTCCCTTCATTTTTTGTATCGAGAACTATTGCAAAAAAACTTCTCGATACGTTCCCGAAAAAAAAAGGAACTACTCGAAGTGACATAATCAATCATCTAAATTTTAATCCCAATCACTAACACATCATCTGTTTGGTCATTATCTTGTTTCCAGTTGTTAAATGAATATTCCAGGAAAGCTTCTTGCTCATCCATGTTCATATCCTGAATGGTCTTAAGTAATTCCCTGAAATTAGCCTTGTTTAATTTTTTGTTTCTCTCACCGCCAAACTGATCAATGAAACCATCTGTATATAAATAGATACTGTCGCCTTTCAATAACTGAAAAGTTTC
>JANPOX010000248.1:0-3439 GCA_031428235.1 Bacteroidia bacterium
GATTGAGCTCCTTTATTCATATAGGTTTTCGACTGATTTATATTCCCACCATTATTCACTGCATCCTGATGTATATATATTAAACTTTCATAAAATTTAATTTTTTCTTTTGGTTGTTCAATATTTATCTCAATCAAAGCAGTGTTCATTACATTTTCTAAATAACTATTCCATAAATTTATTTTTAAATTTTTAGATGGATTGAAATAAATATTTGAAATTGCCATTCCTGAACTACCTACAATATTTCCAAAGTAGCCTGATTTTTTTCCATCTGCATTCACTCCTGATGGATAAACCCCCATAGAGTTAGCTAGAGAGTACCAATTAACGGTTGATCGTGGAGAAACTTCCCATATCCAACCCCCATTTAAACCAATTTTATCAGATTCCTTTATGCTGAGCCATGCGCCCTCTTCAACTGTAGGGCGCATTCTACCATCTTGAGGATTTAAGAATGGCGTATTCAAGTTTATTTTACCAACTGTTAAGGAACTTTTTGAAATATTGTATTTTAAATACAGCTCTTCCAATCTATCTAAATCATTCTTATTTGTATGATCTTCTATGTCAAACAATCCAATTTCATATCTATTGGGTGCAAGCGTTAAACTATCCACTTCATGTATTTTAGATGAGTTTAAGTTGTACATAAAAAAACCACTTACCCCTACTTGAAACCCATAAAGAGGCTTAGTTAATACTCCAATGCCGGCCCCCGAAGCAATTGCGTAATCATCTTTTAACGCGCCTTCATTAATAGTTGACATTACAAATGTTCGTGTGTGGGCTTCCCAATGTGCCTTTAATAAGCAATCTTTTAAGCATAAAGAATCTTTTTCTTTTGGTTTTAAAGAAATATGATGGTCATTATGATCTTGTGCGAATGAAATAGTAGAAGATAAAAAAAAGCTTGCTAAAATTATATATTTAAACATTTTTTATTTCTTTTTTAATGCTGCTATTTTATCTTGAATTGGCTTAAATGGACCGTATTTATGCTGTTCTTCACTAAACCCATCATTATATGGCCCAAACGGATGATCGAAAGGTTTTTGTTCAATTTTTGGCCAATCTTTTTTAATATCTTTATGTGGACGTGATTGCGAATTCACAAAAGCAGCAATATCCCAAGCTTCTTCATCAGTTAATTGCGGGCTATTATGGCTAGCTCCTAAGGGCATATTATATTTTATGTATTTAGCAAAATTTGACATCCTGAACAACCCCGCGCCATCATTATAACTGTGCTCACCCCACAATGGTGGGTACGTGTAAGCCGTTTTATCTCCATTCATTAATCCTAAACCATCCGCTTGATGACAACTGGAGCATTTTTGAGAATAAAGGTTTTTTCCGTTTTCGGGACTTGCAGCTCTTTCTAAAAATGCAAGTTTCTTAAAGCCCGAACCTTCAGGAGAAGTACCTTTTGGTACATCCTTACCCAACCATTTTATATAGGCAACTATTCCCTGCATTTCTTTTGATAAAGTATCTAATGCTTTACCATTTAAGCTCCTTTCAAAACAATCATTAACACGTTTATAAATATTCTCCATTGCCCCTGAACGCGCTCTAAACTTTGGATATGTAGATGCAACAGCTGAATAATTATTACCAAAAATTTTAGTTCCGGCATCTAAGTGGCAGTTTTGACAATTCATGCCATTGGTTGAAGATTTAAAAACTCTACCGTTTGGTCCATAATAATCAGCTGTATGCGCTATTATATCTTTACCATATAAAATCAAATCTTTATTTGAATTGCCTTCTAATGTCGCAATATCCGGTGCCATCCAATAATTAGTAGTGTCTTTTAGCTTTAAGGATTCTTGTTTAGCCGCTTCAGTAAAATTGCCGTTTTCGTCAGCAACAGGCGCTGCAACTTTTTGTTTTGGTTTAGGTGCAGGAACAAACACTATCAATAAAATAATCAAGCCTATAATAAATACAATTAAAATAGCGATGATATTAATTAGCTTACTAACTATAGTTGCTAATATATTATCGGGCTGAGACGGATCATTCATGATAAATAATTTTAAAATTAATGAGGTAATTTATCTTTTATTGCACCATATAAATAGGTTCCAATTAATGCAAACAAAAACACGATAGCCATTGTAAAGAAGCCATAACCAATGTTTACTACCATTGGACCTGGGCAAGCCCCACTCAAAGCCCATCCTAAACCAAAAATTGTACCTCCCAATAGGTAACGTGTAATTGACTTTTCTTTGGGATGAAATGTAATAGGGTTGCCCTGAAAATCACGTAGATTATACTTTTTAATGAGAGCAACGCCTATCACTCCAAGTATTACAGCTGTTCCAATAATGCCATACATGTGAAAAGATTGAAATCGAAACATTTCCTGGATTCTATACCACGACATGGCTTCCGACTTTGCCATAACTATACCGAACAATGTGCCTAGCACTAAGAATTTTATAAATTTCATAATTATTTTATTATTGTTTTTTAATTGTTATAACTCGTGCCTCGTTACGCGGTATGGTATACCCAACATCTTCATTTACGTTTGTTCTTTCGGAATGATGGGTATTTCATAATTTAAAATATTAAAGGGATTATTAAAAAAGTCATTGCTAAGCCCCCAATAAAAAAACCTATTACAGCTATTAAAGATGGTAGTTGTAAATCTGATAAACCGCTTATGGCGTGCCCCGATGTACAACCGCCTGCGTATCTTGAACCAAAGCCTACGAATAAACCACCAATAGCTAAAATTAAAAAGCCTTTAAGTGTAAGAACAGCTTCTAAACTAAATAGCTCAGGGGGTTGCATAGATGTAGGAGCGGATAGCCCTAGTTTAGCCAAGTCGGCAATGGTGTTGTTTGAAATAGCTAGGGGTTCGTTAGTTGAAAGAAACTGACTGGTTATAAAACCGCCAAGAATTGCACCAACAAGGAAAATCAAATTCCATATTTGGCTTCGCCAATTAAAATCAAAAAATTTGACAGATTTTCCACAACCTGCTGCCGAACAAATTGTTCTGAGGTTTGAAGAGAACCCGAAAGATTGACCAAAAAATAAAAGCAGAAACATAATACCTGCGATAAAGGCTCCTGAGAACCACCACGACCAAGTTTGTTTTATAATATCTAACATAGAATTAATTTTTTATTGGTTTTTTAAATGAAAAGAAATAATTGGTTTGAATAAATGATTAATTAGTTTTTCGGCAGCACTGGTATGAAACAAACCACCTTTACCATGTGTGCCAATACAAACAATGTCCATATCTTGCATTTGGTTGAAATGAATAACTCCATTTTCAACATCCATATCATTTAGTAAATGATTTTCGTAATCAGTAATATTATTCTCTGCAGCATATTTATCCATTAGCTTTAATACGTTTTCTTTTTCAAGATTAGTCTGTGTCGACACAATTTGTAGCTGATGAACTTTTGCG
>JANPOX010000249.1:0-3439 GCA_031428235.1 Bacteroidia bacterium
AAGTATGCCAATCCTACTGATGTAATATTTGAACTAGTTAATCCTGCTGATATTCATTTGGCTTTAACTGTATATGAAAAAGATTTGGATAAATTATTTATCGGTCAAAAAATCATTGCTTACAATAACCATTCTGAAAGTAAAAAATATGCCTGCGAGGTTCTTCTTATTGGTCAGGATATTTCGGCAGAGCGGGCAGTAACAGTCCATTGCCATTTTTTACAATATGATAAAGCATTAATTCCGGGAATGTATATGAATGCTGAGATTGAAGTATCCACTCACAACGCCTTTATAATACCAAGTGATGCCATCGTACTTTTTGAAGGAAAGCAATATGTTTTTATGGAAATAGAATCCGGAAAATATGAAATGCTTGAAGTAAACACACAAAATACCGGGAAGGGTTTTACACAAATTACATCAGATAAAGTTAAAGATTTTGAGAAGGAGATATTTGTTACCAAAGGTGCCTATACATTATTAATGAAAATGAAAAGCACAGAAGATTAACATTGAGAATAAAAGAAGATACAATTTTCAGCTTCTCTATCATAGCATTACATCTTTCATACACTTGTTGTTGAAAAAGATAATTTCAATAATTTTGTTATAGATTTAAAATAAACAATGTTAACGTATTCAAAAGATAAAAAGGTAAATAAGCATGGGCAAAATCAATAAAAAAAAGTTGTCGTTAGAACAGCAAGAGGAGATGATTAAAGCATTAAAAGACCGGTTTGTCAAAAACATGAATCGCCATAAAGGCATTGAATGGTCGAAGGTTCAATCAAAACTGGAGGCGAATGTTGATAGACTTTGGTCGCTCAATGAAATGGAAAGAACAGGCGGTGAACCGGATGTTGTTGGTTATGATAAAAAGACCGGCGAATACATTTTTTTTGATTGTTCAGTGGAGAGTCCAAAAAATCGTAGAAGCATTTGTTATGACCAAAAGGCGTTAGAAGATAGAAAAGAACATAAACCTAAAAATAGTGCCATTGGCATGGCAGATGAAATGGGTATAAAACTTTTAACAGAAGAGCAATACCGGGCATTGCAACAACTTGGCGAATTTGATATAAAAACCTCAAGCTGGATACAAACACCACCTGATATAAGAAAACTGGACGGTGCCATTTTTGCAGATTATCGTTACGGGAATGTCTTCATTTATCATAACGGTGCGTCATCGTACTATTCCAGTAGAGCGTTCCGGGGCTCACTAAAAGTATAAAAGCAATAGCATTTTTATTATCCATATTCTTTTCTGAACAAACATTCAAGCATTTCTAATAATTGCTTTCTCATTAATATTTCGGAAAACAAAATTTCAAATCCCATACTGAAATAAACAGCGGAAACCAAACCACAATTATTCAAAAAATAAAACATTATTATTAAACGAAATTATATGTTTGTCCAACTGTTGTTACTTACAAAAAAAAAGGATTATTGTCTTCAGCTAAGCCCAATTACTTAACTCCTCACCTTGTTTATTTTGCTCGGCTAGTGTCCAGTTATCCGTTACTGTAGTTTCTAACCATGATTTACCGGATTTCCGGAAAATCTGAACTCCTAAGCCATATACATCGCCAAAATTTTGTTCCAAATCACACACCGTCATTTCAGGCACAATGGTAATGTCTCCTTTGTTATGTTCTGTCCTGCATTCTGCAAGGGTAGCACTGGTGTGCTTAACTAACTTTTTTGGCGACGCACCACCTGGTTTATGAGGTTTAGAGAAGAATTCCAGCTTTAGGAAAGGAAAAATTTGATTGAACTCTTCCTGGATGGCGAAAATCTTCCGATGATCATTGATTGCTATTTTCATGTTGAGTTATTTAATTTTTAATACCTGCATTATCATTCGATGCAACTTTGATTAAAAAATAAGGACGATGAGGTCAAGAAGTACCGCTACACCACTTAAATAAAGAATAACCCTCATAGGAGCAACCGCTAATACAAGCGCTAAACTAATGATGGTTGGGAATGCGATTAACGCCAATTTTAATGTATCGGCCTGCGCTCCATATGCTGCAGCTATTCCACCGATACAGCCCAAAATTACAACTAACATTGAGATGATGCCGAAGCGATTAAACTCAAGTGTATCCCAAAAGGCAGATACGGTAGTTGATTCTGCTCTTACAATTCTGATGGTGCTTTTTGTACGATTTGATGTGATTGAGGTTTCCATGGTTTTATGTTTTAGATTATTTCATTAAATGATGAAACAAAATTACATAGATTAGAAAGGTTTGGAAATGATGGGAATCAGAATACGATATGATCTTCGTCAGAAAAAAATATTACTACTTATACTATATCTTATAATTTATGGAGAGGATCCCACCCCAATCGTACATAGGGAAGAATGACATAACTGGTGTCAGTAATTTCGGATTAGCAGAATCGTGTGACTATATGAAAAAATCAATTTTTCATTTTGGCAAGTTTATCGTAATTCAAAATGGTGATAGTACTTCCTGCTATTTCTATTAATTTATCTGCTTTAAAATCGCTCAGCGTTCTGATCACTGTTTCTGTAGCCGTTCCTACCATATTGGCCAGGTCTTCTCTTGACACATTCATGCTGAATGTCTGATCATCATCTTTTTTGTACTTATCAGAAAGCTTTACTAATGCTTCTGCTACTCTCTTTCGCACAGAATTATAAGCAAGCTTTACCAACTGCGTTTCTTTTTCACGCAAATTATCAGATAATAGTTCAATAAACTTACGTGCTACTCCCGCGTTCTTATATAGTAGCGAAAAGAAATCCTCCTTAGGGATCATCAATACTTCAGAATCTTCTAATGCGGTTGCTGAACTCATATACTTTTCATCCTGCAACAATGGTAAATAGCCAAAGAAATCGCCCTCCTTATAAAGTTCAGTAATCAATTCTTTACCTGATTCACTTGTCTGGAACGTTTTCACTTTTCCTTTACTAATAAAAAAAATTCCTTTTGGATAGCCACCTTCTTTATAAATATCATCCTTCTTTTTATAGTTTCTGATATCACGTTCTTCAGAAAGCTCTTTAAGGGATTCCATTCCTTTGGCTTCATTAATAAAAGAATTGATTCCGGAATAATTTTTAGTGAATTCCTTTTTCAGAATGTCATTTTTCTTCAAACGGATTTCTATGGCACTTAACAGTTCCACATCATCAAAAGGTTTGGTCAGATAATCATCAGCACCCATCTCCATCCCTTTTCGAAAATCACCTCGCTCAGCTTTGGCAGTTAAAAAAATAAAAGGGATACCGGCAGTCTCCTCATTCTTTGATAACAAATGCAGTGCTCCGTGCCCATCTAACACAGGCATCATGATATCACAAATAATCAGATCCGGTTTCTCTTTTTGCGCCTTTTCAACCCCTTCTTTGCCATTCACAGCAGTTACAACTTCGTATTGGGCAAGAGTTAAA
>JANPOX010000250.1:0-8664 GCA_031428235.1 Bacteroidia bacterium
GGGATTAATAGCCGGAGGCGATACGGCCATTCGTAAAGCCGTTGAGTTTGCGGAAGATGATATAAAGCAAGGCTGGGCAGATTTGCAGGAATATAAAATTAATGCTAACGATGTAGTTGTTGGAATTGCAGCGTCAGGAACTACACCGTATGTGATTGGTGCATTAGAAACTTGTAACAAGCATAATATCCAGACCGGATGTATTGTGTGCAACAACGGTTCGCCGGTAGCAGCCGTTTCAAAATTTCCGGTGGAAGTGGTTGTTGGTCCGGAGTTCGTAACTGGTTCAACCCGGATGAAATCAGGTACAGCTCAAAAGCTGTTGTTAAATATGATATCCACTTCTGTAATGATCAAACTGGGAAGAGTGAAGGGCAACAAAATGGTGGACATGCAACTGAGTAACCATAAATTAGTTGATAGAGGAACTCGAATGGTGATGAAGAATACAGGATTGGAAGATTACGAAGTAGCCAAAGCGTTATTGCTAAAGCATGGCAGTGTCAGGAAAGCAACGGAGAGTTGTTCCAGATAATCATCCGCGAAATCTGCGCGATCTTCGGGAAAAACAAAATAAAATGACAGAACAAAAAAATAACCCTTTACACGGCAAAACACTCCAGATGATTCTGGAAGAATTGTTAGTGCGTTACCGTTGGGAAGGCCTGGCGTACCATATTGACGTTAATTGTTTTAAAGAAAACCCCAGTATAAACTCAAGTTTGAAATTTTTAAGAAAGACGCCCTGGGCCAGGAAAAAAGTAGAAGAATTGTATTTAGACTTACATTATAAAAATTAAATCATGAACGACCCAAAAATATTAGTCCTAATATCTAAACATATTGAAGGGAAAGAAAACGAGGAAGAAAAAACTGAATTTGAAAACTGGTTAAGCGAAGATAAAAACAATCAGGTTATTTATTCAAAAATAAAAAATACCTGGTTAGGTATTGAAGAAAAGCCAACACCATTTTTCAGAAAGTTTAATCGTAAATATATGACCAATGTGGTTATTCAAAAAACGCTTGGAAACCTTGTTGGATTTGCCGTGGGTGTTTTAATTACTAATTCATTCACACATTATGTCACAGAAAGAAGAAGCGTGAAAAATTTATTTGGGCTGGCAGGAAGGAAAAAAGTTCAAGTGAATGATACACCTGAATGGGTTCAATATAGTTTGTCAATTTTATTAGGTTTTATTGTTTTAGAAGTAATCAATCATTTTTTCGAATCTAAAAAACATATTAAAATTTGGAATTATATAAAAAGTAAACTTCATAAAAATTAAATCCTATTTTTGTTTACAATGAAAAACGCTTTTAACATAAATGAATATGTGGATGGGATCTTATCATCCAATATCACGTATGTGAGTAAAGCAATTACTTTAGTTGAATCTACAAAACACGAACATCAGAATCAGGCACAAGAGATCATTAACGCAGTTATAAAACATAGCGGTAATTCTTTTCGGTTAGGTATAACCGGCGTACCAGGAGTAGGGAAGAGTACGTTTATTGAAAGTTTTGGTCTGGAAGTAATAAATCGTGGACATAAATTAGCAGTGTTGGCGGTTGATCCCAGTAGTCAATTAAGTAAAGGAAGTATATTGGGAGATAAAACACGAATGGAACAATTATCCGTTCATCCCAAAGCATTTATTCGTCCCTCTCCGAGTTCAGGTAGTTTGGGTGGGGTAGCAAGCAAGACGAAAGAAAGTATTATTATTTGTGAAGCCGCAGGATACGATTATATATTTGTAGAAACTGTTGGAGTAGGGCAGAGTGAAACAGCGGTACATGAACTTACGGATTTCTTTTTGTTATTGATGCTGGCAGGTGCCGGTGATGAATTGCAGGGAATTAAACGTGGCATTATGGAGATGGCAGATGGCATGGTGATTACCAAGGCAGATGGAACCAATATTGATAAAGCTAAACTAGCACGGGGAGAATATGCAAGAGCATTACATTTATTTCCGCCAACAGAAAGTAACTGGATTCCGGAAGTACTAACCTGTTCAAGTACAGAAAATAAAGGAATTCAAGAGGTGTACAACATGATCGATAAATACAAACGACATACTACATTGAATCATTTTTTTGAAAAAAAACGGGCTAGCCAAACTAAACAATGGCTGCATCAAACGATCAATAATACACTGATTGAACGTTTTTATTCCAATCCTGAAGTTAAGAAGGAAATCCTTAAAATTGAACAGCAGCTTCAGCAAAACTTAATAAATCCCTACCGTGCGGTTCAGGATCTGTTTAAGAAAATCTGATATGCTTTTCTTTAAAATTTATAACCGTGTGTCGAGGCAATTAGTTTGTCTGTCATGGAAGGCATGTTCTTTAAAATTCCAATCGAAATATTGGTGATCGTTTCCTTGCCAAACAATTGTTGTAAATACTCTCCTGTTTGAATTCGTTTTGAGAACTGGTCATTCCATTGTTTGGTATATTGAAGTTCCATTGTTTCCATACTGATTTTACCAGTCAGATAACTGTCAATTGCCTGAAAGGCCTTGAATGAGGCATGCATGGCCATGCTCATTCCATTGCCGCATAAAGGGGCAATGCTGCCTGCCGAATCACCCAGCATTAACAGGTGATTATAGACAGCCTTTTTTTTACCAAATGTGATTTGTGAAATGGTCAGAGGTTTGTCGTGCATAAAAACTGCTTCGGTAAAATATTTTTTTAAAAATGCATTTTTCATAACTACTTTTTCTTCCATCAGTTTAAGATTATTTCCATGGTCCCTTAAGTTTTGCGAGTTGGTTAAATAACACAAACAATATTTATTTCCTTCTACTTTTGAAACCCCGCAATAACCGTCTTTAAAGTTATGCAGCTCTATGCGGTTATCCGGCAGGTTTAATTTAACATGGTATTTCACACCAATGTAATTTTTACTGATTTTAGTGTTTTTTCTATCCGGTTTTTGATCCAGGTTCGAAAGTTTGCCATAGGCACCGCAAGCTACTTTGGCGTAAAAGGTATTGGTTGCTGTTTTTATGCTAAAGAACTCCTGCTCAAAAACAATATCAAAAACTTTGGTATCTTCCATAAGTACTACTCCCTTTTTTTTTGCTAATTCGGAGAGGGTGTAATCTAATGTATATCGGCTGATTCCAAATCCACCCAACTTGAGGTTACGGGTGAACGAATTACCGTCCGGTGATGAAATTTTAATTTCATTGATGTAAGGGAGATTCATTTCAGAAAGCGGCACTCCAATTCGTTCAAGGAAATCATAGCTTTCCATAGAAACATATTCACCACATACTTTATGAAAAGGATATGTCTGCCTTTCAAATAAAATAACAGAATAGCCTTTTTCACTTAATTGGATAGCAAGTGTCAGTCCGGCCAGGCCGCCACCAATAACAGCGCAGTCAAATAGTTCACGATCCATTTGGATATATAATTATTAAGTGCCGGAACGCCCAGCGGTTTTGTATTTGGTAAAGTTTAATTCCTGCTTTTTGAAGTATGGAAACCCATTCTACCTTTTTGAATCCTCTTAGTACTGATAATGGCGCATCATTTTTTACTAATGGTGATTTTGAAAACAGTCTGGTAAGCCATTTAATAGAATAATAGGCGAATGAATTTCTTTCCAGGTCATTAATCACGAAGATGGCTTTATGGTCTCTGCATAATTTAATAAATTCAATAATTTCTGTTTCAGTAAAATGATGACAAAATAAAGCAGCGTGAACTATGTCAACTGGTTTTTCAGAAAACGCGTTTCTAAAGTCTTCGCACCGAAAATGTATGCTATGGTCGTTGCAGCAATTATTTATAGCATAATTGATGCAATCCTGCTTGAGATCTACACCGTGCAAATGAATTTGTCTTTCGTTTTGTTTTGCCCACAAGGAAATCGCTTTTAATGAATCACCACCACCACAGCCAATATCCATTAATGTGTAGTTCTTACTTTTATCTGTAATTGCTTGTTTTATTCCTTTCAGGCTAATGGAATGGCCTCCCAGGTATTTATTAATGAACTCCAGTTCTTTTAAATTCCTGTAGAGCAGATCTTTTGGAATGAAAGGTTCATCCAAGTATTCTTTCTGATATGATCTTTGCTTAAACATTTTCCAGTATAACAGATTCCATGGTAAGGCCCGGTCCAAAAGCAACTCCAAAAGTCTTTTCTTTTTTTTCCTTATTTATTTTAGTATCAAAAATGTCCTTCAAAACAAAGAGGAAAGTAGGCGAAGACATGTTACCGTAATTTTTCAGAACCTGGAATGAACTTTCGAGATCAGCATAATTTAATTCCAGTTCTTTTTGAATAACCTCCAGTATTTTTTTTCCACCGGGGTGTACGGCCCAATGGATTATTTCCTGTTTACTGATTCCTAATTGTTTTATTGCTTTCGAGAAGAATTGTTTGATGTCTTTTTCTATCAGTTGAGGGATGTTAGAACTCAGGGTCATTAAAAATCCTGTGGACGTTAATTTCCAGGCCATATCGCTTTTTCCCTTCAAGGACACCTGTGAATAAAATTGATTGATCTTAAATCCATCCAATTTGTTTTTTTCAGCGTACCGGTCAGAAACGATCAATGCAGCGGCTGCACCATCGGCAAATAAAAGATTGGCAGTATTGTTATCAAGGTCATCTATTCTTTGAAAATGGAGGGTGCATAGTTCAACGCAAATGATCAATACAACCGCATTTTCTTCGCACTTGCAAATATAATCCGCCTGCTTCAATGCATGGAGTGCGGCATAACACCCCATGAAATTAACAGAGGTTCTGTTGGTATTTTCATTTAATTTGAAATGTTGAACAAGGTCAATGTCTATGCCTGGTGCTGCTAATCCGGTGCAGGAAACAGAAATGAGATGGGTGATCTGTTTTTTATTTATTTTTTTGATGCATTTTATTATTGCTTCAATGCACATAGGAAGCGCTGATCCGTTATAGTGATCCATCCGGTTTTCAATCGATGGGAAAGATGGATGATCATTTGTTTCAGGAAAAAAATTGTTCCCATTAGCCTGAGCAAAATCGGGTATAACAGAATAACGGGTGTTAATGCCGCTTTTTCCATACATCAGTTTTAATTTTCTTTTTTCCAGATCAGAATGTCTGAAAAACCCCGACATATAATTTGCCAAATGTGCCTGTTCATATTTATTGGACGGAACAGCGGTTGATATATTACACAGAACACTCATCGGTTGAGATTAAAAATGATTAATAGTATAAAACAAAGGTTCAAACAGATAGAAGCTATAAAATTCATCTTCATCATGTTTTTAAAAGATGCCTGGGTCTTATCTCTGTATGCTTTGATAAACCATTGAAGAAAATACAGTACAACCGGAAGTAAGAACAACTGGAAGTAAATAAAATGACCGGGCTGTTGAATATTATTAAAATAGAAGTAAAATAAACTATTGGCGATCAAAAACATAATAGCCGTAAAGACAAAGGTTCCGGCCACTCCAAGTTTATAGCTAATGGTCAGGTCTCCACTTGCATAGTCTGCCTCATGCTGGTAAACCTGTGTCAACGGATAAACCCCACCAATTAAAAAACTGCAGCCGATCATGGCCGGAAGTATTGTGGAATTCATTTCTGAAACTCCTGTATTAATTGCTG
Source organism: Bacteroidia bacterium (assembly GCA_031428235.1). GTDB lineage: Bacteria > Bacteroidota > Bacteroidia > B-17B0 > Aurantibacillaceae > UBA4416. The sequence goes on from JANPOX010000250.1 coordinate 5,630, forward strand.
AATATACCATCCAGAAGGTAAAAGCACCCTGAAAAAAAACAACAGTAAGGAATCCGGTGAGCGGATATTTTTTAAGCCTGATCCCTTTATAGCTATAGGCCCGCGATGCCAGTATGTATAATGCAACACATAGGAGAAAATTTGAACTGATTAATAAAGACAAGCTTAATCCAATAGCATCAAACAAAATTGATGTATAAAATAATTTTTTGGTTGCTTTCGGAGGATGCTCCAGTCCGCCAATGCTGGTTTCATCCTGGTCCATATAACTGTTATAACCGTTACTGGCAGGATATATGAATAAATGCAAAACAAAAAAACAAATAAGCGCGTTAGCCACGTTTATATCAGGCGTTTGACTAAGTGCAAAAAAGAATACAGGCATTAGGAAAAAAGAAAAGGGAATGCGAAGCAGCTTTATGGTGTCTTTATCCATATGCAATTTGGTAAGCCCTGATGCCATCACCATTCTTACGCCACTTATTTTTAAGTTTTCTTTCATATCCGTATTGAATTATTGCCCGTTAGTTTTTGACAAAGGGTATTCATTTTGTTTAAATAATTTTAAATTTGTATTGGCCGGCCCATTGATTACTTCTCCGGTGTAGGTAAACCTACTTCCGTGACATGGGCAATCCCAGCTTTTTTCATCCTTGTTCCATACAACCATGCATTTTAGATGAGTGCATTCCGCTGATACTAAAAAAAGTTGCCGGAATGAGTTAAGGTAAGCTCCGTATTCTTTTCCTTCTATGATGACGATCTTTCCCTCATTTGATCTCATCGTATCTATTCTTTGGTTGGTTTTTAAAAACCATTTTTTGAGAAGAGCAATAAGGTCATCTTTTAATATTCTGAGAATGACATTACTCGTTTTTAAGGTTGTTCTTGAAGGTTTATAAATGCCTTCCCATTTGTTCTTTATGCCGTTAATGAGATCAGATATTAGCATGCCACCAATTGTGCAATAGGTCATTCCAATACCGGCATCTCCTGTAATGATGTACACATTGTCATAATCAAAGCGGTTACGGCCCAGGTAGGCAATTGAATCCATAGGAACAAGAACTTCCCCTGACCATCTATAAACGGTATTTTCGATGGCAAAGCGTTCATGTGTCCATTTTTCAAGCCTCGCATATCTTTCTTCCGATGGAACGCCCTCTTCAACCCCTACAGGATGATCTTCTCCGCCGGTAATTAACAAGTCATATTCGTCATTATATGTATCTAATCTGACATAATGATATGCAGTGCCGGCACTTAATTTCTGATCTCCGGTATCCCACCATAAGGCTGTTGGGACAGTATTCTTTTTGATCAATGCTCCTATGACGTAACTTCTGTATGCCGTTTGTTTTAGCATCATGGCAAACTTGTCATTTACAGGAGCATTGGTTGCCACAACAATGTGTTTTGCTTTTATTGTAAAACCGTCGCTGCTTTCAATCCCATTTTTATTAATTTTGTCGGCGTGGGTATTGGTAAAGATCTTTCCTCCTTTTGATTCAATCACTTTGCAAAGGCCGCTTAAATATTTTATTGGATGGAACTGCGCCTGGTTAGGAAAAATAATGCATTTGTTTTCTGTTGGAATGCCCGGAGTTTTTAGAGACATGGTTGCATTGATCTTGGACCTGAGTAGTGCCTCAAATTCTTTTTGTAAATTTTCTTCCTTATCTGACGGATGAAGAAAAAGGTATCCGTTTATTCTTTTAAAATCGCAGTCAATGTTTTCTTTTCGAACGACTTCTTCAATAAAATCGATAGCTTCCATGTGGCTCCCAGCGATCAATGCAGTGTTTTTTTTTCCGAATACTTCTTCCATGCGAAAATACCGGTCATCCAGTGCTGTAATAATTTGTGCAGTTGTGCGCCCGGTTTCACCGCTTCCTATTTCACCGTCTTCTACAACAATTACTTTATGTCCGGAGGATGCCAGGCAATAAGCTGTAGTGAGCCCCGCCAGGCCGGCACCAACAATAACAATTTCTGTTTCAAGATTTTCTTTTAATGATTCATAAGGAGTAGGCTGCCATTTAGGATCCAGCCAACAACTCAAATGCATTCCCGATGTTAAATTTCCATTTTGTGATTTGCTATCGTTTTGCATAAGTCTTTATTCAAAGAATAAATTAATCCTGATCAGTAAAATTATTTTGTTTAGTGGGGCGCTTTCGCGTCATCACTATAAATGGGCTACAAACTCGCCTACCGCTTCGTTGGTCACGATTAGAAGGTTGGAAAATTCTCGTGTTCTTGAATGCCCATTGCGCCAACCTGACATATGGTGATTTCCCCACTAAACAAAATTGATAATGCGATGGATCAATCATTATTGTAAAGATGCATTTCAAAACTTTAAAAAGTATTACACTCTTTCCAAAATTGATTATATCATTCTGTAAATGTTTCTGGACTTTCGAAACGTCAGTAATACAACGGTAAATCCTACAATTATTAAGGATAAGAAAGGGCTTGGATCGCGGTAATTGTTTTTTGAGAAATCACATCCCAGTTAAATTCTGATTGAACAAGGCGCAGGGAATTTTCTTTTTTTGAATCCAGGTCTTTTGATTGCATGGCTTGTTTTATTGCTTCTTCCAGTTCTTTTTTATTGGAAGGCTCAATCAACCAGCCATTCTTGTCACTCACCATAGCAGAAATAGCACCTACGTTTGTAGCAATCACAGCCAAACCACAAGCCATGGCTTCAAGGATCACATTCGGAAAACCTTCACTCCAACTCGGACAAACCAATACATCGGATTTGGATAATACTGTTTTTATCTTTTGTGCATCCCTGATTTCACCATGATAAGTAATGTTTTCATGGACGATTTTCATGGAATCAGGAATTGGACCAATGAATTCAAATTTGAAAAATTGTTTTGCCGAAATTAATTTTCGTAAAACCTCATTCAATTCAACAATCCCTTTTCTTCTTTCAGCGCGCCCTAAAAATACAAATTTCGTAACAGGCCCATGATCGCCGGAGATAGATGTACTAATAAAATCTTTTTCTACTCCTGAGG
>JANPOX010000251.1:0-8122 GCA_031428235.1 Bacteroidia bacterium
GCACCAAAGCAAGATGCTAAGTGTAAATACTTTTTAAAACCGGTTACTTTAGGAAGTTTGCTCATAGCTGTGTTTTTGTTTAGTTAGTGTTTAGTTAGCTGGTTGTGTGTTTATTTTTGTGTTTGTGTTTTATTTTTAAAAATATTAAATCTCATCTCCTTTTGAACGACCTAAATAAGTCATTACATTACGGAAACCAATATAACATTTAGCAGTATCCTGATATTCGTAAGTTCTTGCACTTACCTGTAAGTAATAACCTACATCTTTCCATGAACCACCGCGAATCACTTTACGTTTTAAAACGTTCGCATCTTTATCCTGTGCTTCATAAACGTAATCAGGATTTAAATCATGTGCAAAATCATATGCTGATTCATCAAAAGCATTGCTTGTCCATTCAGATACGTTTCCTGCCATACAATATAAACCGTAATCATTAGGGTTATAAGAGTAAATATATACAGAATGGAATCCACCATCATCAATATAAGAACCTCTCATTGGTTTAAAGTTACCTAAGAAACAACCTCTTGCATTACGGATATAAGGACCACCCCAAGGGTATGGAGATAAATCGTTACCGCCACGTGCAGCATATTCCCACTCTGATTCAGTTGGTAAACGGAAATCATTTACGATCGTCATTCCATTTCCAATTAAGAAGTTATTTAATAAATTAGAACGCCATATACTGAATGCACGAGCCTGTTTCCAGGTGATACCAACAACAGGATAATCATCATAGGCCGGGTGCCAGAAATACATATTAGTCATTGGCTCGTTAAACGAATAAGTAAAATCATGAACCCAAGCTAAAGTATCAGGATACACATTGATCACATCTTTTAAAATAAATACTGAACGGTCAACACCCTTACGCTCACGAGGAACATAATTACCCTGCCCTACTGATACCTGATCTTCAACGTTATAAGTTCCTAATGTTTTAGGATCCTTACCCGGATCACCTACAGCAGTTGAAGGTTGTCCCGGAGTTCCGTTTTGACCATCATTTAAATGTACACCGTTAATATATTCAGCTTTCTTGTATTCGTGAGATGCATCCTGAATGTCTAATGATTTTTGAGGAATAAAACGATTGGATTTAGAAGCCGCTAAACGAATATCTATTCTATAATATTCATAATTTAATTTACGGGCATCAATTTCTTTACGGTTGTAAAAACGCTCGCCTTCCGGTAGATATAATGGTTGTAAATCTAAACGGTAATCTTCATCATCACTTTCCCATTTAATTTTTTCGTCCCAGTTAATATATGGATCCTGCAAATTGTTATCACCTTTATAGATTGGCCACATGGCTAAAAACTCTTCTTGTGGTATTTGAAAAGACTCCGCATCAGGTCCTGAACCAAAAGCTAATAATTTACGGGCTATAGAATCACGCACCCAATAAACAAACTGACGGTATTCATTATTAGAGATCTCTGCATCATCAATATAAAATGCCTGAACAGAAACCATTTTAGATTTAGCAGTATGAGCCATGGTGATTTCCTCGTCGCTTGGCCCCATATGGTAACTTCCCATTGGAATGTACAATGTACCGAAAGGATCCGGTTGAAACCATTGTTCCCTGCCCTGTGCGCCGATTAACTCACCTTCCTTTTTGTTACAACCAGTAACTATGGCAATAAACGAAGCTAATACAATCAGTTTTTTCATAGTGCTTTAGTTTAGTTTTAGCGAGTGAATTTTAAATGTTTCATTTCGCTGTTCTTGTGTTTATAATCCCAACTTTCTTTTTTAGTGACACATTGCTTTGTTAACAAGTTATCAACAATTAAAAATAAAGATTGTAAGGGGTTTAAACGGTCATTAATTTAAAAGGTTACAAATTTAATCTAAAAATCTTGCGTTTTGGTATGAAGTTACTTTTTTAGGCTTCTTCACATTGAAGCAATATCCTAACATAATTTCATGAGTTCCAGAACTATAACCTTTAATTTTAGATAAAGTTAAATCATAAGAATATCCAACTTTTAAACTTTTGTCTTTTAGGAATCTTGCGCCTACCATAGGAGCAATAGCATCCTGCATACGATATGAAACACCAATCCAGAACATTCTATTGTATATGTAGGTTAAGTTTACATCTAACTGAGTAGAAGCGGCATCTGATTTAATTTTCACATTTGGATTAATACCATGTTTTCCACCTTCACCAACATTAAACGTATAGCCACCCACAATATAGTAGTGACGAGCCAAAGCATACTTCACTTCTGAACTAGCTTTAATATCCTGAGCTGCTAAGTGGGTAGAAGAAATACCCACATACATTTTATTGGCAATCGAATAGAAAGCTCCAAAACCAACATCATAAGTTAATTTATTTAAACCAGGGTTAGCTGCAGTAACAGTTCCTGAAGTATAAGCTGGAATTGCCGCATCATGAACCTGATTACCGTCCGGAGTGATCCAGGTACCATTGAACTGCTGTTGTAAAACACCACCATCAATACCAACACCTAAAATACCCGCACCAATATGGCGATTATAAGCTAAAGCTAAACGCGCAAATAAAGTTTTGGAGAACCCGATCTGATCAGTCATTACGTTTAATCCAATAGCTATTGGCAACTGGCCAATTGGCATATCAAAACTTAATAATCCTGTTTTAGGCGCCCCCGGGAAATTAACCCACTGCTGACGGTATAAAACATTGGCACAAACCGCTTCACTTGTACCTGCATAACCAGGATTATAAATCAATTTACTATGCATAAACTGAGTGAACTGTGGATCCTGCTGAGCGAATGAAACGCTAGTTAATGCTGCTAATGCAACAGTTAATGTGGTAAAGATTTTCTTCATAATATACCAGTTTTATTTTTAGTTTTGTTAAGTATAGTTAAAATACCTAGGGGACTAAGTTAAAGCATATTTATTAAAAATCAAACTTTTTGAACTTTTTTTTGTTAAAAGTTGAGTTACTCCAAAAATATTACAGAATTGTCTATCCGCATAATCTTAAGAGCAAAATTTACATAAATCAAAGGTGCTGTATGGAAAATATAAATCAGGGCAAAAATGGAAAAGTTTGTATTTTTAAGCTTTTAAATTTACTAATTAATGATCGCTTCTATTTTTCACAAAGGAAAAGACTATAAAATAGATTTTTATCAGCCCATTGATATTTCCATCCCTCTCATGGCCGACAAAAATTGCGCCAGCGCATGGTATGTAGAGCCAATGAAATTAGAACCGGTTGTAAACGGAAACTGGATTGGAGATGTAAACCAAGGCGGTTCGGTAAATTTCAGAAATATAACTTTCAATCCACATGGCAACGGAACCCACACTGAATGCGTAGGGCATATCAGCAAAGAATTTATAACCATAAATCAATGCTTAAAACATTTCATGTTCCTGGCTGAAGTGATTACCGTGCTACCCTCACAAATTGAAAACGGAGATTTTGTAATCACTAAAAAAAAATTGGAGCTAGCTTTAGAAAATACAAAACCTGAAGCGGTAGTGATCAGAACATTATCAAATGGTTTAAATAAATTAACCATGCAGTATTCCAATACAAATCCTCCTTATATTTTAGAAGATGCTATTTGTTTTTTGAATGATATGGGAGTACAACATTTACTGATTGATATGCCATCAATTGACCGTGAAAATGATGAAGGAAAATTACTGGCGCATCATGCATTCTGGCAATATCCATTCAATACACAGTTTCATAAAACTATTACAGAATTTATTTATGTGCCGAATGAAATCAATGATGGAACTTATATCCTAAATTTACAAATTGCAAGTTTTGAAAATGATGCGAGTCCGAGTAAACCGGTTTTGTATAAGATATTTTGATACTTAACCACAGAGAAAAAAAGAGAAAGCGCAGAGAGCGCAAAGAACAATGAGGGTGAAACTAAATTTAAAAATTAAAAAGACACATTAGATAGATAACACGATAAAAAAACTGTCTGCAAAATCTGCGATATCTGCGGGACAAAATTAGAACATGAACTTATACTTACCATATAGCAACAGTTTAACAGAATACAAACGCTTTTTGACAAGAGAAGTAAAATGCGGAGATATTGGCATTGGAGGAAATAATCCTATTCGCTTGCAAAGTATGACCACAACGGATACTATGGATACCAAAGCAACCGTTGCACAAAGTATTCGTATGATAGAAGCCGGTTGTGAACTGGTGAGAATTACTGCTCCAAGTTTAAATGAGGCTAAAAATCTCGAAGTCATTAAAAAAGAATTAGTAGCAGCTGGTTATAATACACCTTTAGTTGCTGATATTCATTTTACACCTAACGCTGCGGAACATGCCGCCCGTATTATTGAAAAGGTAAGGGTTAATCCGGGTAATTATGCAGATAAGAAAAAGTTTGAAGAAATTGAATACACAGATTCTGCATATGAACAGGAATTGGAAAGAATCAGACAACGCTTTACCCCTCTTGTAAATATTTGTAAAGAATATGGAACGGCGATGCGTATCGGCACCAATCATGGTTCATTGAGCGACCGAATTTTAAGTCGTTATGGGGATACGCCATTAGGTATGGTTGAATCTGCTATGGAATTTTTGCGAATTTGCGAAGACCTGAATTATTTCAATATTGTAATTTCCATGAAAGCCAGTAACACTCAGGTGATGGTTCAGGCGTATCGTTTACTAGTTCAGCAGATGATGGAAACCAATCGCAATTATCCTTTGCATTTAGGAGTTACTGAAGCAGGTGACGGAGAAGACGGTCGCATCAAATCGGCTGTTGGAATCGGTACTTTATTGGAAGATGGATTAGGAGATACAGTAAGAGTTTCCTTAACGGAAGATCCTGAATTTGAAATACCGGTTGCGAAAGCTTTAGTGGAAAGATATAGTGTTGAGAAATTAAGCAGGCATGAAGCCATTGAGCCTTTAAAAACAGATAATGGTAAAATACAATTATCATACAATCCATATGAATACCTAAGACGTGAATCCTTTGCTGTTTTAAATGTCGGCGGTTCTAACGTACCGCGTATTATAGCTGATTTTAGTGCCAGGGAAACAATCAGCCCTGCAACTTTATTTCCGGTTGGTTATAATTATTCAGTGGCTCTTGACAAGTGGAATATTAACGACCTTGCCTGTGATTATATTTATGTTGGAAACAATCATGTGGATTTTGAAATACCGGGAACATTAGGAATTATTTATAACTCTGAAGCATGGAAGTCTATTGAAAAGCCGGTAAGGCAATATCCTATATTTTGTGGGGACGAATTTTTCAGGAGTGATAAAACGCATCCGGAATTAAATTTTGTTGCCGTTACAAAAGATGTATTAACAGTAGAGTTTGTTTCGAAAATTAAAGAAATTAAAAACGTGGTATTAATTGCTGATAGTTTTAATCCGCACGCCATGCCTGAATTGAGACGGTTATTTGTTTCAATCGCTGAAAAAGAGATCAAGCTTCCGGTGATTATCAAAAGAAATTATAAAGATATTTCTGAACAGGAATTTCAATTAGGATCTTCTGCAGAAGCAGGGGCATTACTATTGGATGGTTTAGGAGACGGCCTTTGGTTGAAACAACAAAATTGTACTTCACCGCAGGTTTCTAATTCCACTGCATTTGGAATATTACAGGCAACGAGAACCCGCATCAGTAAAACTGAATATATTTCTTGTCCGAGTTGCGGAAGAACATTATTTGACCTGCAGGAAACAACTGCGAAAATAAGAGAACGAACTGATCATTTAAAAGGAATCAAAATCGGTATCATGGGCTGTATTGTAAATGGTCCGGGTGAAATGGCAGATGCTGATTACGGATACGTTGGTGTTGGTGTAGGGAAAATCTCTTTATATAAAGGCAAAGAAGTAGTGAAAAAAAATGTTCCGAGTGATAATGCCGTCGATGAATTAATTGGCCTGATAAAAGAACATGGCGATTGGGTGGAGAGGAATTAGTTTTTAGTAGTTAATGGGGAAAGTTTAGAAATGATTACGAATGAATTACGAATCTGTGTATGAGAAAATGTTAATGAGAAATAGAATTTCAACACAGAGGTAAAAGAGGTTTTGAGATCACAAAGAAATTATTACGAATAAGGAATAAAATTGAAATTGAGTTTTAAATATTTAACAAGTGTATTGGTATTATTGGTGTTTGCCTGCCAAGGTCAAAATAATGCGCAAAAAGTAAAAGAAACATTTCATACAAAAAATTATCAATTAACTATTGATGAAATTAATTCAATGAATTCTTCTGAAATTCATTTTGACAGCATCTTATATTTAAAAGCATATTCACAAATAAAATTAGACCAATTAAAAGAAGCAAATATTACTTTATCACAGCTACAGCAATTCAATCCAAACTACTATGAACTTTATTTTTTAAAAGGATTACTCTTCGCGAAAAAAGAAAAGTATCCGGATGCCATTTCAAATTTTAATAAAGTGGTTGACGCGAACCCAAACCATGAAAAAGCCTTATATAATATGGCTTTAGCAAAAGGTTTATTGGAAGATTATTCCAATGCGATTAAAGATCTTGACAAATGCATTTCTGTAAATCCAAATTATGCGATGGCTTATTATAACAGAGCCTATTGGCAGGAATTATCAGAAAATTATACAGCCGCCATATCTGATTACAAAAAAGCAATTGCTCTTGATCAACATTATACAGAAGCGTACCTTGCATTAGCCTATGTGTATTCACAAAATGGTGATAAAGCAAGTGCCTGCGAAACGTTGCATAATGCACAAGCCGAAGGAATTGAAGCGGCGAATGATTTAATTCAAACATTTTGCAAGTGATCAAATATTTTTACACATATCTATTTATAATTGGTGCATTTTCCGGAATGAACGCACAAGGTCTTTTAGTTGATTTTTCTAAAACCGAACGAGAATGTGAACTCGCACGAGCATCAGTAAACGTAATCGCGGGTGCTACTCCTGTAAATTTCACTTGGAGCACAGGTGATATTACAAGAGAAATAAAAGATCTGCCGGAAGGCAATTATAGTGTGTATATAAAAGACGATCAAAACAATGATACCACAATTTACTTTACTATAGAATCAATAGTATGTGAACCACATCCTGAAAATCATTTTACGCCTAACTATGATGGCTACAACGATACCTGGAATATTGGCCAGCTTGAAAATTTTCCGGATTTTGAATTATTTGTTTATAACCGCTGGGGACAGTTAGTCCACGCTCAGGCAAACAAATACATTCCCTGGGATGGAAGAAGCTTAACCCTTCCTCTTCCTGACGCTACCTATTATTATATTTTGTACCTGGAAAAATCAAATAAGGAAAAATTTATTAAAGGAGGTATTAGCATCATACGGTAATGAATTATATAAAATACATATTACTGTTTTTGTCTTTGAAAATCTTTTCACAGCAAACCGGGCAATACACTCAGTTTACTTTTAATAAATATGGTTACAATCCCGCAGCCGCTGGAACCAATATTAACGCTGGTATCGAAGCTATTGTTGGATTAAGAAAACAATGGGTAGGATTTGAATATTCTCCCGCTTCAAATTTTGTAAGCGCTAACTACACAATCAAACCGGAACGCAGCTACAAACGGTGGCATAATGTGGGAATTTATATGTCGCAGGAAAAAGCAGGCATCTTTCAAAGCGAAGGATTTTATGGTTCTTATACCGTACACCTGCCTATTACTAATAAATATAATATGTCGTTTGGCGTTTTTGCAGGAGTCAGAAAATTTGGTGTAAGTAAAGGTGTAATTTCATCCGATGATCCAATCTATTCTAAAACCTATGGCAGTTATTTTTATGCTTACCCTGATTTTATTCCGGGAATAAGACTGTATAGTAAAAAAGTATTTTTAGATGTATCCGTTCAGCAAGTATTTAAAACAAGACAGGTACAAGGAGATAAACAAATCGGAAATAAATCTATACTAACACCTCAGTTATATGTATCTTTTGGAAAGAAAATTATTCTAGAAAATGGTATAACAGTTGTTCCTGCCGTTAATATTCATTCATCCTTTACTCATATTCCCAGTATGGAATTAAATGTAATGGCTTATTACCGTAAAAGAATTGGACTAGGTGCTACGATCCGTAATAA
>JANPOX010000252.1:0-4446 GCA_031428235.1 Bacteroidia bacterium
GTAATTACCATCACTCATTTACCGCAAATGGCAAGCAAAGGAAGTAATCATTTATTCGTTTACAAATCGGATACAAAAGACAAAACTATATCAAGCATCAAATCATTGACACCTGATGAACGGGTCGCAGAAATTGCAAAAATGTTAAGCACAGGTACACCAACTGAAACTGCTTTAAAAAACGCAAAAGAATTACTGAATGCTTAGTTTAAACGCATTATTAGTATATTTGCCCAACTAAAAAACACACTATGGCTTACAACTTATTAAAAGGAAAACGTGGAATTATTACTGGTGCATTGGATGAAAATTCAATTGCCTGGAAGGTAGCACAAAAATGTCACGAAGAAGGCGCAACGTTTACGTTAACCAATGCCCCTATCGCTATGCGTTTGGGAGAAATAAATAAATTAGCCGAAGAAACCGGCGCCAAAATTATTCCTGCCGATGCAACCAGCGTTGATGATCTTACAAAATTATATACCGAGTCGATGGATGTATTAGGAGGTAAAATTGATTTTGTTTTACATTCCATTGGTATGAGTGTAAACATCCGCAAGAACATTCCTTATACTGAATTGAATTATGATTTTTATCAAAAAGGAATTGATGTGTCTGCTTTATCATTTCATAAAATGCTTGCCGTTGCCCATAAACTCGACGCATTAAATGATCACGCTTCGGTTGTAGCGCTTTCTTATATTGGTGCGCAAAGAACCTATCCTTTTTATACAGATATGGCTGACATTAAAGCGATGTTAGAAAGTATTGCCCGTACTTTTGGTTACCATTATGGTAAACAAAAAAAGGTGCGTATCAATACTATTTCTCAATCACCCACTAAAACATCTGCAGGAAACGGTATCAAAGGTTTTTCTGATTTTTATGATTTTGCTGATTTGCAATCTCCTTTAGGAAATGCAAGCGCTGATGATTGCGCCGCTTTTACGGTAAGTATGTTTTCCGACCTAACCCGTATGGTAACGATGCAGAATTTATATCACGATGGTGGTTATAGCAATACCGGAATTAGTTCTGAATTACTTGAGAAAATACAGGGATAAAATAAATTTAAATAATTAAATGCTCTTCCGCGTTAACTAAATGGCAACACATAGTTTAGATCATAGCGCAGAAGAGCATTTTGATTTTGATATCTTTTCGATTACTTCCACGGAAAGTATTTACAAGGTGATTCATGAGCTAAACAACTCACTGGACATTGATCTACAACTAAGCGATCTTTTGGATTTCACTCATAAGGAAGGAGAAGACTTTTATTTTCCTTTATATGGGTTTGTTCACGAAGACCTTAATATTGAGTTTAATTTATTGCCGAATCAAACTTCTTTTCAACCAAAAGCGAATGAAGATAAACCAAAAGACATTGACCTTTTTGCAGGCGACATTGAACAAACTACCAGATTGTTGCCCGAATTAGAAAACTCTGATTACTTTTTAATTATGAAAGGAGACAACCGTTATTTATATAACCATGTTGTTTTTGAGTCAATCAAATCAAATCCTTTTTTTATTATTGTACGCGAAATTTTTATTGATGATTTGAAGGATAAAAAAACAAAGGGGAATTTATTGTTTTAATAAAAGAACTCTGCGAAGAATTTTATTTTTTAACCACATAGAAACATAGATTTTTAAGAAAGAGCGGAAAAAAAGAAGCTACGCTTTAAGCAGAGCACGCGTTGTAAAAACTTGTTTTCTATCAACTCCTTCTTACATATTTTTTTCTATGAATCTATGTGGTTATTTTTTTGATACTGTTTTAATCAAACCAACCAAAGCTACAACACTCCAGGTTCCTTCTAAAACAATGAACGGTAACGAACCCAATAAAACACTTCCATAACAGGCGAAAGCCCCTCCAATTATATTTAATATAAAATACAGTTTCCCTGTAGCAGAAATATACTTAAATGTGTTTAAGAAAAAAGCTAAAAGAATTAATGAAACTCCGATGGTGCTGATGATATTCTTATAATCCATGATTACAATTTTACTAATTATTTGATTTTTGTTCGACCCCAAAGGGGTCGCATGTCAATAAACAACCAATCTCTATTAATGTACGACCCCTTCGGGGTCGAATATTTAACATGCCATATTAATTCCCATTCTTTTTAAATGTTCCCAGAATAAAGGATAGGATTTAGAAACAACATCCGCATTTTCAATTAAAAGACCATCAATCAACAAACACAAGGGCGCAAAACTCATAGCCATACGATGATCATTATAAGTTGCAATAGAAACAGGCTTTAGTGAAATAGTATTTTGCCTGTTTTCCCACTGTATAGAATTTGCCGTTACTTTTAATTCTATTCCCACTTTACTGCATTCAATTTGCAAAGCAGTAATCCGATCCGTTTCTTTTACTTTCAATGTTTGTAATCCGGTAAAATAAAACGCTTGTTTTAATCCTATAAACGTGCAAACAACTGTTTGGGCAATATCCGGACATTCAATAAAATTATATTCAAGCAAAGGAATAATTTCCGAAGTAGTTTTAGTAATTGTTATTTCATTTCCTGAACATTCTGTACTTACTCCAAAATTTTTATAAATTTCCTTGCAAACAGAGTCTGCCTGTAAACTCTTAAAAAACAAACTACTCAAGTTTAAAGCAGTACCTAAGGGGGCAAGCGCTACTAAGCTATAATAATAAGAAGCGGCGCTCCAATCGGATTCAACAATAAATTCTTTCTTTGAATAAGTATATGGAACAGGTTGGACTTTAATTTTATTATCGCTCCATTCAATCACTGCACCAAATTCCTTCATCAATTCAACCGTCATATTTACATAAGGTTTTGAAACCAAATCACCTATGATCGTCAACTCCAATCCATTATTAAAATAAGGTGCTACTAACAATAAAGCAGTAATAAACTGACTGCTGACTGTTCCAATTATTTCAACCTTTCCCCCATCTAATTTTTTTCCTTTAATTAATAAGGGAGGATAACCTTCGTTTTTTTTATAAGTAATATCTGCTCCAAGCAATTTTAAAACATCAACCAGATCTTTTACAGGGCGATGTTGTAAGCGCTCAGATCCAGTTAAATCAAAGCTTCCGTTTCGTAAAGAAAGAAAGGCTGTTAAAAAACGCATGTCAGTTCCGGCATGTCCAACATTTATTTCCTTACCAGCATCATAGTTTTCAAGAGCATGCTGCAAATGCATGGTATCATCGGAATCAGATAAATTTTGTATGGAGAACTCTAGTCCGGATAAAGCTTGAATAATTAAAATTCGATTACTAATGCTTTTTGAACCGGGCAAATCTATTTTACTCGTATTAAGATGTGACGGTGTATGCAGCTGAAGGTTCATTTTCTAAATTTTAATTCCAACAGTGATAAGTAAAAAATGGCTGTTTATATACAAAGATGAAGGAGCAAACGATTCAAAAAAATAAAAAGGTGACAAGCCGTACCTGAATTGAATTTCAGCATAAATTGCATTATGTTGTAATGCTGTGTTTTTTTGAAATCCTGCACCACAGCTTAAAAACGAACTGTTTGAAGGACTAAAAGCGGGACTCTTAAATTTCAAACGCTGGTAACGATTAATGATATTGTTTCCGTTATCACTCACTTTTAAGTTGCTTTCAATGATCCATCGATAACAATATCCTGCAAAAATATATCCCGAGTAAATTGAATTGGTTTCTTTTTGAAAAGAACGTTTTATCTGTATTGGAAAATCCAACTCATGGATAGTGATACTGTATTTATATCTTAATCTATCTTTTGTGTATAGCTTCAAACTATCTTCATAAAAATAATAGGAATTAAAACTTACTCCATGGTACATATATTCTGCACCTATCAATAAAAAACTTTGATTATTTCGATCGATTCTAATCTCTTCTTTCCATGAAAAATTGTAAGCCATTTTTGGTTTAGCTCCTGAAGTATGGTTTTTATTTGATCTATATAATCCCAATACAGGTGAAATGCCGATTCTTGTTTTAATGATAGGATTTTTACGAAGATTACGAAGATTCTTACCTCCATCATCTTGTGCTGACGCCACACAGAAAAGGAAAAACATTATAACAGTTGCTAAATATTTGATAGAATAAATCAAGGTTATAAATATACGACTAAATCGTAACTGAGAATTTAAAGCAAAGAGGATTACTTTACCGCAGGCGCTTTATATAGAGGAACTGTACTGCAAGGTTCACCAAACATAATTGATTTGGCAAAAGGCCGTAAACCTCTTACTAGTTCAACATAAGCATGTGTTGATACCGGAAGATTGCTACAACCTTTGATCACGACTCTTTTATCCTGATACTCTTCATAAACAAAAGTTCGCAATGCTTCCTCAAACATAATGGATTCCAGTGCTTCCAGGTTACCAAAAATTATTTTTTTTGCGAAAGGTTCTAATGCAATACTTATAAGCATATATGCCCAG
>JANPOX010000253.1:0-2392 GCA_031428235.1 Bacteroidia bacterium
TTTTCACACGGTTTATGTTCAACAAAATCAACTTACAATTATTCCTGGTATTGACGAAAAATTTTCGTTTTTAAAATGGGGGACACAAATCAAAAGTCAGGTTGTTTTAGTATTAAGAAACAGTGGCTTGTCACAGGATGCTTTTGCTATTTGCACTGCATTATTAGTAGGGTATGATGATGAAATTGACAAGGGGGTTATGCAGAGTTTCTCACATTCAGGAACTTTGCATATTTTATCAGTGTCTGGAATGCACACCGGTGTTTTGTATGGCGTCCTGGTATTTTTGTTTTCTATATTTGATAAGCATGACCGATACAAAAAGCTGAAATGTTTTTTTGTGATTTTATTTTTATTATTGTTTGTGGGAATTACAGGCTTTTCCCCTTCTGTATCAAGAGCCGCGCTTATGCTAAGTTTGGTAATGTTAGGTAAAACATTTTATAAGCAAGGCAATTCTTATAATACGTTACTACTGTCGGCATTTTTATTATTACTCTATAATCCATATCTCATTAAAGACATAGGTTTTTTATTAAGTTATTTTGCTGTGTTTGGTATCATGTATTTTTACCCGCTATTGAGCAGTATTTATGTATTTCAGAATAAGATTTTGCAATGGTTGTGGATGAGTGTTTTAATTTCTGTTTCTGCTACTCTTTTTACTTTACCGATTTCCTTATATTATTTCCATCAGTTTCCTTTATGGTTTGCATTTTCAAATCTTATTATTATTCCCATTAGCATGTTTATTATGCATGGTGCAATACTATTGATGCTTTTTTCTAAGATTTTGTTACTACAGCAATTCATCGCTTTCATTATCAATACCGCAACATCTTTTATGCTTATAGTGGCAAAGAGTACAGATAATCCCGTTTATGGATTCATAGATTTTATTTCTTTCTCACCATTTGATTTACTTTGCTGTTCATTTTTACTTATTTCATTTTTATACGTTCTTGCCCATAAACAGTATAAGCATGTACTGGCCTTCTCTGCTATTGTTTTAATATGGCTATCAGGTTCTATTCTTAGCAGATATAAGGATCTTAGCCGAAATGAATTAATAGTGTTTCACGTGAAGAACAAATCGGTTTTTGCCATTAAAATAGGGCAAAAAATTTATTCAAATTTTGAGGATCTTACTGATAATGAATTTCAACGTTGTGTTAAACCTTATTTATTGCAGTGGTCCGGACAAGATATTGTTAAAACCTCAGCAAACCTTTTTAAATATAAAAGCCGTACAATTTTTAACATGAAGCAAACAGGGCAGCAATGGTTAAAGTTTAAACCCGAATATATTATTGTGAGTAACGATGCCGAATTAAACTTTACAATTAACGATAAAATAAATACTCTTAAAATTGCTGATTGTTCCAACAGTTATAAATTTGTAAAAAAGTTAAGAAAACAATGCTCCCATTTTGGTATTCCTTTTTATTATTTAAAAGATCGAGGCGCGTTGAGATTAAATTTATAATAAGTGAAATAGTCATGTTGACTACAATAACAATAAATTCTAAATATGAAATTAAGAATAGGGGATAAGGTGCGTTTTTTGAATGAGGTTGGCGAAGGAATTATTACCAGGTTTCGCGACAAAGACACTGTGTTTGTTGAAATGGAAGATGGGTTTGAAATACCATATCTGTGCAAACATTTAGTCCCGGTGCATACTGAGCTAATACTTAATCCGGAGGTAGAAAATATAGAAATGGAACTGGAAACTATTTTATCTGATTCTATTTATTTTATTATTGAACCAGATCATGAACTTTCTTCTCTGGTAAGTGATTATAAATTTTACCTATTTAATTCTTCCTCTTATAACGTATCTTTTACTTATTCTGTAAAGGACGATGAATACTTTCAAACGCTGAAACATGGTGAACTGGGCGCTTATCAAAAAATATTTTTGAAACAGGTAAAGAAGAACTTTTTTAAGGAATATGTTTATCACAAGATCGAATGTTTGTTTTATAAGAACATGCATTATAAATCTCAAATTCCTTTGGCGGAAGTTCTATACATTAATGAGAAGATCATTTCGCAATCCTCGTTGATTGAACACCATGAATTTAAATTTAAAGTGTACGCCTACATCTTAAAAGAAAACTTTCTGGATAAGCAGATTATCGAGCAAACGCTGCGACCGGAAGACATGACACGTTTAAAATCCATTAAAGAATTTAAACAACCGGAAAAAAAATCAATTGCTAAACAACGCATCAAAGATCTTACCCGCGAGATTGATTTGCATATTGACGAATTGGTTGACTCCCATAAAAATCTCACCAATTATGAAATTATGTCGATACAACTGGAGCGTTTTGAAAAGGAATTACAATACTGCATGAGCAACGGTATTAAAAAATTAATTCTTATA
>JANPOX010000254.1:0-1952 GCA_031428235.1 Bacteroidia bacterium
TTTGATTTAACCCGTGAGCGTGTTCGTCAGATCAAAGAAAAAGCGATTCGTCGTTTACGTCATAGTTCAAGAAGCAAATTGTTACAACAATATTTAGGATAATCTTTTGGGTTATCTCCAATTAAAGCAAACATCTACCAGGTGTTTGCTTTTTTTATGCGCTCCCATTTTTCCATAAATAAGGCGTTCGAATTTTTTAAGTTTTTTAGTAAGCGTATATTTATTTGAGCGAGAAGCGCTGGAGCTAATTGTTGAAGTTGATCTTGAAGAGGATTTAAACGAAAAACTATCCATAAGTCCATTACTATTTCCAAATGATTTTGTTTGTTTCATAACATCCACAACATTATCGTGCTTGTCATTAAAATCATTATTTAAATTATTTTGTTGCACCTGTTGGCTAACGACATTATTATGGAAATTCACATTGGAGGTGTTCATCACACTTTGTGATTGAAAAGACTGTATAGGTGTGTTCATGTAATTGGCGAGGTAAACATTTCCCATTTGTTGTTGTTGTGAAAACAATGCAGATGAAAAAGTAAGAAGTGCTAAAGAAATGAATTGACGCATAATTTTTTTTATTTCAAATATCATTGAAAGCAACTAAACTTAAATTAAAAATCTGTTAAGGAAGGGTAAAAGTCTCTGAGTTTAACACTTTTTAATAGAATTCGTTTTAAGCCTTTCCGAATCGTTCAATTATATATAGAAGGGTAACTTATGGTAAATAAAATTAGTGTCGTTTGATATAATTCTACTAAGTCTAATATTTATAATTTATTGTACAATGTGAGAGTTATGTAAATATCAATAAACCCAATACAAATGTTATGGATTTCTTCTTTACACCTTTGCATCATAAATAATAACTCACTTAAAAACAAAAAATTGAAATGAAAAAAATAGTACTTATATGCGCATGTTTAACCACTTTACTTGGCATGTCCCAAACAGAAGATAAAAAATGGAATGTAGGTTTCTATGGCGGAATCACACAATACAATGGAGATAAAGGAATGAATTTTTACCAAACGGATCAGCCTGCAACATACGCATTTGCAAGTGTTTCTATTTCCCGTTATTTAAGCAAACATTTCGATGCCTCTATTTTTTTTACAAGAGGTGAAATTGGAAATACAGAACCACGTTCTCCATGGACTACTTCAGCTGATGAACCAACTCACTTTTTAGTTCGTGTAAATACATTCAATATGTTGTTACGTTATAATATACTTGCTCCTAAATGGGCTATTCGTCCTTACCTGTATTTAGGGGTAGGTGGGATCATGCACGAAGGAATTCACTCTTTACAACATGAAAGATATGATTTCGCTGTGCCTTCTTTAGGTGGTGGACTTAATTTCCGCTTAAACAGTGTGGTTTCTTTCCAACTAGAAGAATCATTTATGTATACAACTGCTGATGATATTGATGGAGATGTAAATGACGCTAATGATGGTTATTTATATCATAAAGTAGGTTTAACTTTTAATTTAGGTAAACAAAAAGATACCGATGGTGATGGTGTTGCCGATAAAAAAGACAAATGTCAAAACACGCCTCCGGGCATCAGTGTTGATGGAGCAGGATGTCCTCTTGATCGTGACAAAGATGGTATAGCAGATTATTTAGATGCTTGTCCTGATCTTTTAGGAATTGCATCTTTAAAAGGGTGTCCTGATCAGGATCTTGATGGTATTACAGATAAAGAAGACCGTTGTCCTGATGTTTTCGGACCAGCTGAAACAAAAGGATGTCCAGATGCTGATAAAGATGGCATTGTAGATATTGATGACAAATGTGCAGGAACAAAAACAGGTTATAAAGTAGATGCAACAGGATGTACACTTGATAATGATAAAGATGGTATTGTTAATGAAGAAGATCTTTGTCCGGAATTAGCAGGTACAATGGCTTTCAAAGGCTGTCCTGATACTGATGGAGATGGT
>JANPOX010000255.1:0-13192 GCA_031428235.1 Bacteroidia bacterium
CCTTAGTATAACTTACAAATATTTCTTCCCCTGCTGCAATATCTCTTTTGCTCACAATAAAACATTGATTACCATCAATTTCGTACAGGCAGTTATTTGTTAATCCTTTTACTTTTGTAAGGCCCGCTGCATCATTTGCAAAACGCGCTTTATGTTGTGGTGTATTCCATGCATCGATGCAATGTTTTTTATTAACGAAAAATAAATAACCATCTTCATCTCTTTCTACACGTTTTTCGTATTCTTTCCAATCTATAATTTCGCCTAAATATTCAATAACGCGGGCTCCTTTTTTGATTGCTGTTGTGGTAAATAATCCTTTGCCGGAACCGGGAAGTTGTGATCTTTTTACTTGTAATGCCATAGTTGGGTAAAGATAGCATCTGCATTGGATATTTAAAAAAAATCTTATCTTTATTTATGTCTTACCAGTAGCTCTCAAATGAAAAACATCCTCTTTTTTTTACTGATTTTATCTTTTACTTCCTGGTCGCAAACGCTTAATGTTCCTGCACGGCCTTTAAGCGCAATGAATGGTTCGCAGTTTGTTGCAGCCATTACAGGATTAAGTTTTACTAACAGGGAAAATTTAATTTTGCAGGAAGTTGTAAAAGGAAATGTCCCCAGTTTTTATAGGAACTTGTCTGCTGTTACTTCTACTGCAGTTATCAGTGGCATAACCCAAAGTGTTACCTATCATGTAATACCTGATTATCTTGCTATCGGCTGCGATACAAATTATTTTTTATGCCCGATGTCGCCGATTGTTGCAACTAAAATTGCTGATTCCATTGGTTGTACTTTGCCTACTCGCAAAATGGTAAATGATATTTATCTTCAGGCTGCTTTGAAATTACCACCACTCACAATTCCCGCAAGTGGAACTATGACAACTGTGCAGGCCTTTGATCAGCACAACAGCATGGTGTACTCACAAAGAAGCGGTTCTTTAACAGCGCATCCCTTAGGAACTTTAGTAGGTGGAGATAAAAAAGATGTAGTGATTTCCAACCTGATCTATTCTACTTCTGGTAAAGTGATTATATACGGCTGGCATACCAGCATTGGAAATCCGATTCAGCCAATGAGCAGTGTACACGCAGATACCTATATGGATTATAGTCACGGTATGCGCTTTATACAAAATAATGTGATTTATAACGGATCGCCCACTACCATAAAAGCCATTTTACAATCTTCTGTTTTGAACCCGTTGCTAAGTGATGAAGGTGTGATCAACCCGCCGGAATATCCCTATGGTAATCCCATCACATCTTTATCCGTTCCAAAATCTTTTGCCGTGATCAATAAAATCAACAATACACTGGAAATAAAAGTGAAGAATGATGGCAACGCTTCTCATTATAAAGTTTACACAAGTACTAACGGAACAACGTTTAATGCGCCTGTAACTTTGATAAAAAGCAATTTGATTTTATCCGGTTTAACAAGTGGACAAATCTATTATGTAAAAATTGCAGCATATAATGCAACGTATTCTGTCACTTCAACAATTAGCGAATTACTGGCGGCAGTGCCTTGTAATTACCAGGATAGTATGCTAGTGGTAAATGGTTTTGATAGGGCAGTCATAGGAAATACATTTGATTTTATAAAACAACATGGCGGGTCTTTATATGCAAACACGCATTATTTTTCTTCCGCAACAAATGAAGCTATACAGGATGGTTTAATTACTTTGGCGACTTATAAATCTACAGATTGGATATTAGGAAAAGAAAGCACCGCAAACGAAACTTTCAGTTCTTCAGAACAAAC
Organism: Bacteroidia bacterium; assembly: GCA_031428235.1. Lineage (GTDB taxonomy): Bacteria > Bacteroidota > Bacteroidia > B-17B0 > Aurantibacillaceae > UBA4416. The sequence goes on from JANPOX010000255.1 coordinate 1,780, forward strand.
ATTGGTCTCTAATTATTTGAAGCAGGGTGGGAAATTATTAGTGAGCGGTTCGGAGATCGCCTGGGATCTTGATAATAGCGGAACAACAGCTGATAAAGCGTTTATCTCAAATTACCTGAAAGCTAATTATGCTTTTGATGCACCAAACAATCAGGCTTCTGCATGGTATAAAAGTGTTAATGAAAGTAGTAATAGTATTTTTAATTTCACGGATACTGTATATTTTGATAACGGAACGCAGGGAACATATAATGTGGATTATCCGGATGTAATTACTGCTGTAAACGGAGGAATAGCTACTTTAAAATACACGAACAATTCAACAAGTTCATCAGCCATTTATTTTTCTGGCATGTTTCCGTCTGGTACAGTGAATGGAAAAATAATTTATCTGGGATTTCCTTTAGAGAGTGTTTATAATGTTCCGAAACGGAATGCATTGTTTCAGGATAGCTGGAATTTCTTTTTCACGAATGTTGTAACCGGTATTAAAACTCTTGAGGCAAATGATTTTGCTTTGTTCCCAAATCCAACAAAAGGATTGATAACTATTTATAGCAAAGAAACTATCTTAGAAATTGAAATTTTTAATCTTCAGGGGCAATCTGTCAAATCTCAAATTGAGCAATCTTCTTCTGAATCTATTGATCTTTCGGAATTTAAAGAAGGTGTTTATTTTCTGAAAATTAAAACGGATCTAAAGAGTTTTACTCAAAAAATAATTAAAATTAGTAATTAAGTTTTTTACTTTTCAGTAATTATTTTAGATAACATTTCAAATGATAATTTCCCTTCATGGAATTCACTACCCCGTGGATTCGGTTTAACGATAAGTGTTGCCGGAATAGCGCCGCTCCATTTTTCATAAATTTTATTAATGAAGTCATTTCCGTTTACTTCATCGAGTAAAACAACTTCGCAGGTATATTTATTTTTATCTAAAAATGTTTTTAATTTTTTGTCCAATTCTTCTTTGAAGTCCATGCTTACTAAAAGTACTTTTACTTTTCTTCCTTTCTCTTTTGAATCTAAATGTAATTTTTCAAAATCCGGAAGTTCCGCCACGCAAGGCTTACACCAGGTTGCCCAAAAATTAACCACATACGTGGTGTCGCTTTTGTTGTGAATTCGTTTCAAAAGGTCATCGATCTTGTAGACAGCTACTCTTTGTGCATTCATTTTTACAAATGACACCAGGGTAAAAATCAAAAATAAATTACGGATGTTTTTCTTTATAAGCATATTCTTCTACTAATAAATTAATGTCAATTATTAAACGTGAAACTTCCAAGCTGTCAGTGCCATCATAAAAACCTCTTAAATGCCTTTCTTTATCAACCAGTGCAAAGTTTTGTGTGTGGATAAAGTCTTCTGCTCCACCATTACCTTCTTCTGCATTCAGTAAATAACTTTGCCGCGCCATTTCATACAAATGTTTTTTTTCGCCTGTTAAAAATAACCATTTCTTGTTTGTTACCCCATGTAGTTTTGCATAATCCATCAATACTTTTACCGAATCTTCTTCAGGAGCAACCGTGTGCGATAAAATTAACACATCATCATTGTGTTGAAATGTTTTGTATACACGCTCCAGTTCAGTACTCATAACCGGACAGATAGATTTACAAGTGGTAAAGAAAAAATCGGTCACATAAATTTTTCCTTTCACAGTTTCTTCCGTTACTTTTTCATTGTACTGATTTGTAAAACAAAATGGTTTCACCGTATGAAAAATAGTATCGCCTTTTTTAAACGTATTTTTTTGTCCGAAGTAGGGTAGGGTGCGCAACGGTTTTTGTTCATTTTTGTTTATAAAATACCAGGCAACAAAAACGAGAGGAGCAAGCAACAATAACCAATAATAATTACCTTTAGTATTCATTAGGCAAAGTTATGATTAAAGAAACGTTTAACAAGAAAAAAATAATAAGTGCAGAGCTTGGTTTTGGTAGTAAAAATTACAATGAATCAGTCCGTTTTCTAAACCAGGATGGCACGGTTAATATTAAACGTAAAATATCGGAAAAGCATCTTGGTTTTGATTTGTATCATTGGTTTTTGAGCATATCATGGTGGCACTTTATTGCATTAGTATTGATTAGTTATATTTTTGTTAATACAATTTTTGCTTTAATTTATTTTGCTTTAGGAGCTGATAAATTTGGTGGTCTCGATGGAGGGTCAAGTGCCGAGAATTTTTCAAAATTATTTTTCTTTAGCGCTCAAACTTTAACAACCGTTGGTTACGGGCATATTTTTCCAAACAGTGCTTATGTAAGTTCGGTATCTGCTATTGAATCTATGCTTGGCTTGATGGGGTTTGCTTTGGTGACAGGTTTATTGTACGGTAGATTCGCAAAACCAAAAGCTGATATTCAATATAGTAATACGGCAGTGATTGCCCCTTACATTGATAATACCGGTTTCATGTTTCGTATTGCAAATAAAAAACAAAATGAATTGATTGAAACAGAATGTAAATTAGCATTTGCCATCAATAATTTAGAAACTAATAAAAGAGAATTTCATTTTTTAGAATTGGAGAGAAGCCAAATTAATTTTTTGCCTTTTACATGGACAGTGGTTCATCCTATTGATGAGAAAAGTCCTTTGTTTGGCATCACCGAAAAAGATTTAAAGGAGAAAGATGCCGAATTTGTAATTTTAATCAAATCTATTACAGACACTTATTTTCAAACGGTTTATTCCCGAATGTCCTATAAACCCCATGAAATTATTTGGAATGCTAAGTTTAGTCCTATGAAACAAACTCCTCAAAAAAACGGTGAAATATCCATTAATATTAAAGACATTCATGATTACACAAAAGTTCCTGTGAATTAAACCTTTATATATTATAGTTTTAATTTCAGTTTTGGGCCTGTAAAAACAAAACCGCATTTTTCATAAAAATTAATTGATCCCTTCCATCTTTCTTCTGTTGGTGCCGTAACATCAATCCTTTTCCAGTTTCTTTTCTTACCTAGCTCTTTTATTTTATCAATTAAAGAGGAGCCGATACCTGATGATCTGAATTCAGGTTTAATATACATTTCGTCCAATAAGGCATAAGTTCCTCCGGCATATATGGATTGAGATTCTGTTACAGTTAACACGCCAGTGAGTGTATGATCAGATGTTTTTGCTAAAAATATTTCTGTTTGTTCTGAATTAAGAATGTGGTTAAGAAACTCTTCATTCAAATAATTTATAGATTCTGTTTCTTCACCTAATTCAGAATATAATTCTTTTAACAAGAAAATAATTGAATCAATATCTTTATGGGTTGCTCTTTCAACTAAAATTTCCATTATTATAATTTGTCTTTATGAAGTCTTGATTTAATAATTTTACTTACACGATAAAGCATGTAAATTGTTATTAATGTTAAGATAGTAATAACAATTCCTAAAGTGTTATAGTTTTCCAAAGGACTGAATTTATTTTTTTGAACTACAATCATTCCTCCGATAGCTGCAGCTATACCTCCTGCTATTTGTTGTAATGATGAATTAATACTCATAAAAGCTCCCCGGTCCTGCATTTTAGGTAAGGCCGTAACTAAAGCCATGGAAGGCACCATTCGACTCATGATTCCCATCATCATCAATACATTTAACAGCATCACAACAGCTAATGGAACTGGTGTTAGGTTAGTATATATTAATACAACTACAATTAGCCAAAGCGATGCAATGGTAAATAATTTTAGCTTGTCAAACTTGTCGCTTAATTTTCCAATGATTGGCATGATCAGTAAGGTGGAAATACCGGCAACCATAAACAATAAAGGCAACTGTGCAGGAGTTACATGAAGGTTGTTGATAGCAAAGGCACTGCCCCATGGCATCATCATAAATCCACCTAAAGAAAGCATAGCTGTTGCCATAAAACCAACGCGGTAATCTTTTTGTGCAATAGTATGTAATAAATGTTTGAAAGCATTTTTTTCGTTCTTTACTTCCAGGTGTTTTGTAATGGGTTTCAGTTTAAAAAGGATTACTAGCCAAACAACAATTGCTAAACCAACAATCATTAAAAATGGGGATTGCCAACCCCAACCATTGGCTAGGTACAAACTAATAGGAATTCCTAAAACCTGGCTTGCACCAAATCCCATTTGCATAAATCCCATTACTCGTCCACGTTGTTCTAGTAAAAAAAGGTCGGCAACTATGGCCATAGAAATAGATCCAATAACACCACCAAATAATCCTGTTATCGTTCTTGCCGCAATAAGCATGGGATAGGTATCAGCTATACTGCAAAAAAAAGTTCCTAAAATAAAACCGATATAAAAAAATTGCAATAATTTTTTACGATCAAAGCGGTCAGCAAAACCTGCAGTTAACAGTCCTGAGAGTCCCGCACTGAAAGCGTAACTAGATACAGAAAGTCCAAACTGAGTGGTACTCATATTCATTGACTTCATAAGAATATCACCTAATGGAGACATTACCATGAAATCAAGAACCACTGTAAATTGTGTTAAAGCCAGGAGTATGATTACAGTAACCTGATATTTAGAGAATTTGGTGGTAGCAATAATAGTTTGTTGGGCCATTAATTAAAAATTACTCAGGTAAAGATATAGGATAAATCTAATTGACAAATATAAAATTAGACGGTATTACACAATTCTGTTTAGGCTATAAAAAAAATCTTTTAAACGATTAATTTTTGGCAACAAACGAATGTTGTATGATTTGGCGCATTCTGAGTTTAGTTTTACATCATAAGTAAATGAAATAATACTGTACATTCTGATATAAGTTAGTCTGATAATTAAAAAGGTTATTTCATTAAAAAAAATATTAATAGATTTTAAAAACATCATACTATGCTAAAGTGGACAGCTATTTTTTTTGTAATTGCAATCATTGCCGCCGTTTTTGGTTTCACAGGAATCTCTCAAGGTGCTGCATCCATTGCTAAAACTATCTTTTTTGTTTTTATTGCACTGGTTGTTATCACAGGCATATTGGGATTCACTGTGTTTAAGAAATAATATAATACTAAAGAAGCGACGGACTAGGCAGATGCATTCTGCACAAACGCAGCAGATTTATCTTGCCTTGCTCCGCGTCAATTGTTCTAACTATTTAAAATTCATACAGCATTATTAAACCATTTAAAATGAAGCTATCAGTATTTAAATTATTTTTTGTGATAATGTTTGCCTTTACAGGAATGGAAAATATTTATGCACAGGAAACACAAGACTCTTCAAAAAAAGAATGCTGTCTCATGAAAAATGGAAAAATGATGCATATGAAAAACGGAAATGTTGAGGCAATGGAATCCGAAATGATTATGAAAAATGGCACTAAATGCATGGCAAATGGTGAATGCATAACCCAGCAGGGCGAAAAACTAATCCTGAAAGATGGTGAGTGCATGGACGCTTATGGAAATATCAGCATATGCGCAACAATGCTTGAAAATAAAGTTCCTGAAAATAAAGCTAAAAAAAGTAAAAAATAGAATATGCAATGATCTGGCAATATTTTATAAAATTGAAATAATAATCATAAACCTCAATAATCAATCAGAATGGCAACAAAATCAAAATCAGTATCTAAAAAAACTTCGAATAAAAAAGTAGCTACTAAAAAAGTAGCTACTAAAAAAGCGCCAACAAAAAAGGCGCCAACAAAAAAAGCAGCTACTAAAAAGGCAAGTTCAAAAGCTGAAAAAGGAAAACCTGATGCCGCGCATGGGTTACGTGAATTGTTTGAAAATGAATTGAAAGATATTTATTGGGCTGAAAAAGCTTTAACAAAAGCAATTCCTAAGATGATTAAAAATGCAACGTCCTCTGAATTGATTGAAGCCCTTAAAGACCATTTAACTGTCACTGAAGGACAGGTTACACGATTAGAAGATGTTTTTGAGGCTATTGAAATGAAACCGCAGGCTAAAAAATGCGAAGCGATGGCAGGTCTTATAAAAGAAGCTGAAGAAATAATGACCGATACAGAAAAAGGAGTTGTTAGAGATGCTGGGATCATTTTAGCCGGACAAAAAGTGGAGCATTATGAAATAGCAACCTATGGAACACTGCGCGCTTTTGCAAGAATCTTAGGCGAAGATAAAGCAGCCTTTTTATTGGAGGAGACTTTAGGTGAAGAAAAAGAAGCAGATGAAAAGTTGTCGGAAATTGCTGAAGCTTCAATTAACATGGAAGCAGCAGTAGATTAAATTAGAAATAGAAAAATCAATCAATCAAATAATATAAACAATTAAAAAAAAAATCATGAGCAGTACAGGAAAAGTGTTTTTAGGTGTATTAGCTGGCGCAGCAGTTGGCGCAGCATTAGGAATTTTATTTGCACCGGATAAAGGTTCAAATACAAGAGCAAAACTTTCTAAAACAGGAGAAGATTACATCGAAGATTTAAAAAATAAATTTTCTGAAATCATCGAAGGAAGTAAAGAAAGTTTGGCTACTGTAAAAAGTAATGCAGACGATATGATGGAAAAAGGTAGAACAAAAGCTCAGGAAGTGAAATCTGAATTGAAATCTGAATTCAAATCAGCTGTAACACCTGGCCACAATCACAATCATAACGTTTAATTAATTTTTAAAATTTTAAAACATGGAAGAAAGAGCAACGCTAATTGGATCTCTGGTTGAAAAAACTGAAGACTACGCAAAAACAAGCATCGAATTGTTAAAGTTAAAGGCTTTGGATAAGTCAACTACCGCTTTATCCTCTTTAGCATCGATCGTAATCATTTTGATTTCATCTTTATTTATTATATCGATGGTTAATATTGGAGTTGCATTATGGATCAGTATGCAAATGGATAATACGTACAGTGGATTCTTTATCGTTGCTCTCTTTTATGCCGTTTTATCTATTGTTCTATATTTTTTTAGAGAACAGATTGTTAAAACACCTATCAGTAACCGCATTATTACTCACATCCGAAAGGAAAAGCAAATTTAATCATGAAGAAAGAAACTGCATTGGATGTTCTGCGCAGGGACATCGTTAAATTAGAAGCAAGACGTAGTGAAGATTTGCACATTCTTAAAGAACAATTAAATGAAACCTACGAGAGTCTTAAGCCGGCAAATCTTATTAAAGGTATTTTTAAAAGTGCAACTGAATCACCTGAATTAAAAGGGGGTTTAAGTAAAGCAGCTTTAAGTGTAACATCAGGGCATCTTATTAAAAAATTATTATTCGGTTCTAGTCATAATCCAATAAAAAGAATGGCTGGCGCTGCAGTACAGGCAATTGTGACGAATCTTGTGTCTAATAATTCTGAAAAAATACAAGAATCCGGTCAAAATATTTTAAATACTATAAAGTCTTTTATTTCTTCTAAAAAAACAAAACACACTGAGTTAGAATTTTAAATTGATTGCTAAAAATTTTATGTACCTCTTATAAAATTTCGAACCGGTGAAAAAATTGACATTAAAAAATCTTGGTGCCTTACTTAAAGATACGGCTAAAAGATGGTATAATCGTGATCCTTTTAGAGAGAGCGCGGTTATAGCTTACAATGCAATCTTCTCATTGCCCGGGTTGTTAGTAGTTATTATTACACTTGCTGGTTATTTTTTTGGGCAAGAAGCTGTAAGCGGAGAACTACATAAACAGATTGCAGGAGTAATGGGGCCAGACACTGCTGATCAGGTTAAGAAAATGATCATTGCGGCTAATAAGGGCAGTGAATCTATTTTGGCAACCATCCTTGGTTTGATAACAATTTTCATAGGCGCAACGGGTGTATTTGTTCAATTACAAAAATCATTAAACACGATTTGGGAAGTAAAGGCATCTCCTAAAAAATCAGGAATATGGACGTTTTTTAGAACCAGGATATTTTCTTTTGGTTTAATTGTATCAATCGCTTTTCTTTTATTAGTATCATTAGTTTTATCTTCTGTATTAGCTGCGTTAGGAGACTGGATGACAGGAGAAAAATCATATATTTTATTAATTATTTTTAAAATCCTTAATTTTATTGTCTCCCTCGCAATTATTACCACTCTTTTCGCATTAATGTTTAAAATATTACCGGATGTTAAAATTAAATGGCACCTGGTTTGGATTGGGGCTTTTTTTACAGCTTTATTTTTTGTTTTAGGAAAATCTGCTTTAGGACTTTATTTCGGAAAGGCTCAACCTGGTTCAGGATACGGCGCTGCTGGTTCTGTTATTCTCATTTTATTGTGGACATCATATTCTTCTATGATTGTTTTTTTTGGAGCCGAGTTTACAAAGGCGTATTCAGATCATTATTATGGCGAAGTTCAACCGACAGAAAATGCAGTAAAAAATACTAATTCGCACACCAATGGATAAAATTTCTTCCTACCCTTTTTATATTAAAGTTTCTAATATTCTGATAGGAATAATAGGTTTTATTTTTATAATGGCGGTAGGGCAAAATATAATAGCCCCGATCATATTTGCCATAATTATCGCCATACTGCTTAATCCGTTGGTGAATTTTTTAACAAAAAAAAAGGTTAATCGAGTTGTATCCATAACTATTGCCGTGATTCTTGCTTTACTTTTTACTTTAGGATTAGTTTATTTTATTGCTTCACAATTGGCAATGTTTTCCGAGGCTCTTCCTCAACTAAAGCAGAAATTTCTGGCGATGTTTGATCAGGCTGAACTTTGGGTCTCGAAGCGTTTTAATATTAGCACAAAAAAAATTGATGATTGGATCAATACGCAGAAAAAGGAGGGCATGAATAATTCTACTTCAGTGATTGGTGAAACATTAAGCACGGTAGGGGGAATATTTGTTATGATTTTCCTGGTGCCGGTTTACGTATTTTTATTTTTATTTTATAAACCCTTGTTACTTGAATTTATTCATAAAATATTTCCTGCCAAAGATGATAGAACTGTTAACGAGGTTCTTACCGAAGTTAAAGCCCTTGTCCAAAGTTACCTGGTTGGTTTAATGATAGAGGCGACTATTGTTACCACTTTAAATACCACAGGCCTTTTATTGATTGGTATTGATTATGCTATCCTCATTGGTATTATTGGCGCTATTCTTAACCTCATTCCTTACATTGGCGGAATTGTGGCAACGTTATTACCGATGACTTTAGCTATTGCTACTAAAGAACCTATTCATGCGCTTTACGTCCTGATATTATATTGTTCTGTTCAATTAATTGATAATAATTTTATTGTGCCTAAAATTGTTGCGTCTAAAATTAAGATCAATGCATTAGTATCTATTATTGTAGTACTTATAGGAGGTGCTTTATGGGGTGTAGCCGGAATGTTTTTATCCTTACCATTAATCGCAATTTGTAAAGTTATTTTCGACCGTGTTGAACCCTTAAAGCCTATTGGCTTTTTATTAGGAGATAATTTGCCTGAAGTGAATATGTTTAGAAAAAGGCTTAAAAAATAAAGCACTTACATTTTTTATCATCTTTTTATCTTTTTACCTTTTTTATAGTTGCTTCTACCGAATAGAATTTAAAGCCCATTCTTTTAAATTAATTTTGGAATACATTAAGTTTAAATAATAAAAAAATTAAGGCTATGGATTTATCGTTGAAGATTGATACTGTTGAAAGTATAGATAGTGAAATATTTAATCGTAATTATTTCAACGTTCAAAAGCCACTAGTTATTAAAGGCCTGGCTAAAAACACCGATGCCCTGTATAAATGGTCAATTCCTTATTTTAAACATACTGTTGGTGATGTGTTGATAGATGTATATGATAATTCCAATAAGGACAGCGCCAAATCAGCGTTTACTGTGCCTGACCTGAAAATGAAGTTCAGTGATTACCTGGATATTTTAAATAAGAATGAACATTCCAATCTGAGGATATTTTTATTTGATCTTTTTAAATATAGTGATCAATTAAAAAAAGATTTCCCTTGCCCTTATTTATTTAAAGGGATGTTGGATAATATAGGTCATATGTTTTTTGGCTGTAAAGGCACCACGGTAAGAATTCATTATGATATTGATATGTCAAATGTATTGCATACTCATTTTGGTGGAAGAAAACGTGTTGTTTTAATTGCCCCGGAATATTCTTCTATGTTGTATTGCCTGCCATTAAATACATATTCATTAATTGATCCGGATAAACCTGATTTAAAAAAATATCCTGCTTTGAAATATGTTAAAGGCTATGATTTTATTTTAGAACCCGGCGATTCTCTTTTTATGCCCAGTGGATACTGGCATTATATGACTTATCTTGAAAGTAGCTTCTCTGTTAGTTATAGAAGGATTGGTCCTACATTAAAATCACCATTACAGGGTTTAATGAATTTAGGTTTATATATGCCGGCTGATAAATTACTTAATAAAGTTATGGATGATAAATGGCTGATGATGAAAGAACAGATTGCCGAAAATCGCATGCAAAAACTAGTATCACAGAATGAAATGTTTTGTGAAAGATGGAAAACAACTGGAACAAAAGGTATTAACTGAAAATATAAAATCAATATGTTAATTAAAGAGAATCAATCCATTTTAATTCCTGTCGACTTTTCTAAACAGTCATTGGTTGCTATTAAGCAAGCATATAATTTGGCAAAATTCACACATTCCAGGATCGTATTATTGCATAGCTCACCTGAAAGCAATACTGCCCATGAAGCAGAATTAGAAGCACTTGCGGTTAGTACAAGATTGGAAAGTGGATTAACTGTTAATACATTATCCCGTAAAGGAGATGTTTATGAGTTAACTGATCAAATTTCAGAAGAATTAAAGAGTTCTTTAATTATTATTGGGTTAGATACTCATGTTAGATTTAGAAAACTGGCAATTAATAATGTCAGTAAATTTATTAAGAAAGCTCCTTGCCCAGTGCTTACTATTCGTTCAATCGAAAACAAAAACGGATGCAGGAATATTGTAATACCATTGGATTTAAATCCTGACAGCAGAGAAAAAGTTCCGATAGCGGTTCAGATAGCTGATTATTATAAAGCAAATATTCGTATTGTTTCGGTATTTGATCCGGCTGATGATAGATACGAAGACGAATTATTGCCCTATTTACAACAGGTTAAAAAATTCATTAAAAAGAAAGGAGTTAATTGCAGTAATAAATCAATTGCAAGTGAACATAATGCCGAAACTATTGTTGAGTACGCTAATAAAAATGACTGTGACCTGATCATTCAAATGAATAAAACGGATTGGAGCTTTGGACAAATGTTTAAACCGGCCTCTGCCGAAAAATTAGTAGACATTAGTAATATCCCGGTTTTATCAATAAATCCTATGCATAGGGAAGGTGGCGCTTCATTTGGAGCTGTTGGCGGCTAATTTTTTAAGGTATTAAAGATTGATTAATTTAGCGACTAAATAAAAAAAGAGACTGTATCAAAAGTCGGCCATAGTCATGCTGAATTTATTTCAGCATCTCTCAAACAGTTTGTTTT
>JANPOX010000256.1:0-7212 GCA_031428235.1 Bacteroidia bacterium
ACAGAATATCACTTTTAAAATTAGTGATGAATATGAGTCAACAGTACAACATAAAGATTATGGCTATTTTTTAGGGGCTAATAATTCTCCGGTAAATGTAAGTTACTTCCGCGAACATGATTTTAGTATTCAGCCTATTGATTTAAATTCTACCAGGGTTTTAAGTGGTATCTCTCATGATATTACTTCACTTGGAAATGATGCAGTTTTTGAAAAAGTGATTAATTTAAAAGATAATCTGTTTTACATTTATTCAACTGTAAATAAAAAAGACAATACACGTACTGTAAAAGCCAGGCTTATTGATGATAATAACAAAACTGTGATGAATAAAAATGTCGTCTTATTTGAATCAACGGAGCCTAAAGTAGTTTCTTTAATACCCTTTACCATGACCAGGTATTATTTTACCCAATCTACAAATAATGAATATGAATTAATTACTGCCATTTACCCGGCAAGGGAAAAAAAAGCGAAGTTAAATAAAGAGTTGTTAAGGTTTTGCCTTTTTGATAAAAACCTGAATGTCGTGTTCAATAAAGATGTAGAGATGCCATACACTGAACAAATTATGACTATCATGGATTATCATGTGACTTCAAAAGGTGAAGTGTTTATGTTAATAAGGGTGTACGATGAAAATTATCTGGGAAAATGGGACTTAATGCCTGAACATACAAGGTATGAATTAGTAAAAGTAAGTGGTAATGCCGAATTACAAAAAAAGGATCTTGATTTAGGAGGAAGATTTTTTAAAAAGGCAAAGTTGACTGACGACCTAAAAGGTAATTTGTTGATTGCCGGCTATTATTCTAATTTGCCAGTTAAGGATTCAAGAGCAAGTGGTATTTTCGTTTTTCGGTTTGGTGAAAACGGTTCTACAAAGGTAAATTCTGCATGTAAATTTTATGAATTCACTATGGAAATGCTTAAATCTTACGAAACAGAAGAGTTAAAAGATAAGTTAGATAATGGTGGAACGTCAGATGCAAAACTTTTCATGGATGATATTTTCTTTCATCCGAATGGTGATATTTTAATTGTAAATGAGCAATATAAGAATGTTTCAAATCCGAATGGAGGGGGAAGTACTAATTATTATCTTGATATTGTTGCCTTAAAATTAGATCAGGAAGGAAAGCTGCTCTGGATCAAAAAAATACCAAAAAACCAAACAGGCGCAGGCCGTTCAGATCTCTCCTATAAATATCATCATTATAATGGTAGTGATTATTTTTTATTTATTGATAATGAAAATAATTTGAATTTAACGCCAGAGCAAGCACCTAGGGCTCATGTTTGCAGACAAGGTGGATATCTGGTTGCTGTAAAAATGGATACTCAGGGTAAAATGCAAAAGATTCCTGTTTTTGATTTGAGAAAAGAAGATATCAGTGTGTTTCCCGTAGACCTGTTTAAAGTTAATGACAATGTACTAATTGGACGATGCTCAAAAGACAGGAAAAAAAGAATTATGCAGGTTACTTTTAAATAATAATTAATTCTGTTTTTCATTTGCTTAACTCTTTTCAAAATAGATATAAATGCAATAGCTTTTTCATTATCTAACAAGTTTACCGCTTATTTAAAGTCCAATTAATTCTACTTGATTTCGAGGTACTTATATTGCATCAATTTCGACGACTTGCAATATTCATCATATAATGTTATTTTATTTTATGATAAATTCGGTGAGTGATTATAAATGCTCGGTGAAAAACTTTTCTAATAGACCATCGATTGTTATTTTTGTCTACACATTATATCTAATTCTTAATGTCCGTCCTGTAAAGCCATAATTAGTGTTGTTTAAAATTCCACTTTGTGTAGTTAAGGTTCCTTTACCTTCTTTCAGGGTTTTTTTCCAATGGGCTTTCGATGTTCTTTTCATAATATATAGTTTTATAAATTATTTATTTTCAATTCAAAATCTGAGATACCAATATTAGTAATAAAACTCAGGTACGATTTTACACCAATAAAGTAAATATTGATTGCTGACCTTGCTCCGTTTTTAAAATGACTTTATTCTCTAAACCTTTTTTACCCATAAAGACATAATTATAATTTTTTTTAGTAGATAAAATATTCGTCTTTTTTAAAATATAAAACGATGTAATATTATACAAACCTGTTTTAATGAATTATATCAAAACGATCTAGGTTCATCACTTTATTCCAGGTGTAAACAAAATCTCTGATAAATTTATCTTTTGCATCAGAACTTGCGTAAACTTCAGCAATAGCTCGTAATTCTGAGTTTGAGCCAAAAACTAAATCAACTCGTGTGCCAGTCCATACTAAAATATTTGTTTTTCTATCTCGTCCTTCAAATTCAAGTTGATCTTCGTTAATTGGTTTCCAAATAATATTCATGTCGAGTAAGTTTACAAAAAAGTCGTTGCTTAAAACATCATTCTTTTTTGTAAGTACACCGTGGTTCGATTGATCGAAATTGGTTTTAAGAACTCTTAAGCCGCCAATTAATACGGCTAGTTCGGGAGCAGTAAGAGTCATAAGTTGCGCCTTATCTAATAATAATTCTTCATTTGAAATACTAATCCTGGCTTTTTGATAATTTCTAAATCCATCTGCAATTGGCTCTAACACGCCGAAAGATTCTATATCTGTTTGTTCTTGAGTGGCATCCATTCGGCCAGGAATAAAAGGAACCGTAGTTTTGCAACCACTGTTTATACAAGCTTTTTCAATTGCCGCACTTCCAGCCAGTACAATTAAATCTGCCAACGATACTTTTTTATCTCCACTTTGCGCCGTGTTAAATTCAGTTTGAATAGTTTTAAGTTTGGCTAAAACAATGTTCAATTGTGAAGGATTATTTACTGTCCAGTTGTTTTGAGGAGCTAACGCAATTCTTGCGCCATTAGCGCCGCCACGTTTGTCTGAACCTCGAAACGTAGATGCCGAAGCCCAGGCTGTTGAAACCAGTTGAGAAATTGATAAATCTGAATTGATAATTTTTGTTTTTAGATCAGCTATATCAGATTCATTAATTAGATCATGATTTAGGGTTGGAATTGGATCCTGCCATAGCAATTCTTCCTGCGGAACATCTGTACCCAGGTACCTTGCACGTGGACCCATATCACGGTGCGTTAATTTAAACCACGCACGGGCAAACGCATCAGCAAACGCATCCGGATTGTTTAAAAAGTTTCGGGAAATTTTTTCGTATGCTGTATCAAAACGTAATGACAAATCTGTAGTTAACATGGTTGGCAAATGCTTTTTAGTTGTATCATAAGCATCTGGAATTATAGCCGTTGCATTTTTAGCAACCCATTGATGCACACCCGCAGGGCTTTTGGATAATTCCCAATCGAAGTTAAATAAATTCTCAAAAAAATTATTACTCCATTTAGTAGGTGTTTGCGACCATGTTACTTCCAATCCACTTGTAGTTGCATGACTGCCTTTGCCTGTTAAAAATTTGTTTAACCATCCAAATCCTTGTTGTTCTATTGTTTCTGCTTCAGGTTCGCTACCAACTAAACCGGCATCTCCGGCGCCGTGTGTTTTTCCAAAAGTATGACCACCTGCAATTAACGCTACCGTTTCTTCATCATTCATTGCCATACGTGCAAATGTTTCACGTATATCTTTTGCTGCGGCTATCGGGTCTGGGTTACCATTTGGTCCTTCCGGATTTACGTATATTAATCCCATTTGAACAGCGGCCAAAGGGTTTTCTAAATCTCTTTCTCCTGTATAACGGTCATCCGCTAGCCATTTAGTTTCTGTTCCCCAGTACACATCTTGCTCTGGCTCCCACACGTCTTTTCGTCCTCCGGCAAATCCAAAAGTTTTAAACCCCATCGATTCTAGGGCAATGTTGCCTGTTAATATCATTAAATCAGCCCATGAAATCTTTTGCCCGTATTTTAATTTAATAGGTAATAATAAGCGGCGCGCTTTATCCAGATTTCCATTATCTGGCCAACTGTTTAATGGCGCAAAGCGTTGCTGACCACCGCCTGCACCACCGCGTCCATCTCCTGTTCGATAAGTGCCCGCGCTATGCCATGCCATTCTAATAAAAAGCGGACCATAATGCCCAAAATCTGCAGGCCACCAATCTTGCGAATCGGTCATTAAAGCATGAAGGTCTTTTTTTAAAGATTCCATATCAAGCTTATTAAATTCTTCAGTATAATTAAAAGCATTATCCAATGGATTAGATAAAGAGGAATTCTGGCGAAGTGTATTTACTTTTAATTGATTTGGCCACCAACTTTGATTTTGCGTTCCACCACCGCTTATGCTTGCTTTTTTTCTTCCAAAATTAAATGGGCACTTGCCGGAACTGTTTGAGTTATTATCCATAGGGTTTTCGTTTAAATTTACATTTACTAAGCAAAGTTGATGTTTTAATATTTATAAACAAAACTGATAATTTCTATATTTGTATAGATAAAATCTATATTATGAATTTTCAACAACTAGAATACATTATCGCTGTCGATAAAGCGAGGAATTTTGTAAAAGCTTCCGAATCTTGTTTTGTGACTCAAGCCACATTAAGCATGATGATTAAAAAATTGGAGGAAGAGTTGGATGTGAAAATATTCGATAGAAGCAAAAAACCTGTTAAAACAACTCAAATAGGCGAAAAGTTAATTAGTCAGGCTCGAAAAATTTTATTGGAGTCAAAGAAGTTAAATGAAATCATTTTAGAAGAGAAAGGTTTGGTAAGTGGAGAGTTGAAAATTGGAATCATTCCCACCTTAGCGCCTTATTTATTGCCCTTGTTTTTAAAACAGTTCATGCAATCTTATCCTTTGGTAAAACTACTTATAAATGAATTCACTACTGAAGTACTTATACAAAAATTGAAAAATGGCGATTTAGATACTGCAATTTTAGCTACACCACTTCATGATGCTTCTATTACGGAGCAGGTTTTGTTTTATGAAAAATATTATTTGTATGTGAATCAAAAAGAAAAAGGTTTTGATAAAAAATATGTATTGCCAAAAGATATTGATGTGAATAGGTTGTGGCTATTAGAAGAAGGGCATTGTATGCGCTCACAAATATTAAAATTTTGTGAATTAAAGAAGCAGCATGAGTCCGAAGAGCATTTTCATTATAATGCTGGAAGTATTGAAACCTTAAAGAACATGGTTGATACTAATTTTGGTATCACTATAATTCCTGAATTAACTGCACGTCTTTTAACTACCAATAGACATAAGCGATTACGCTTCTTTAAATCTCCTGAACCTGTTCGTGAAATTAGTATTATTAAACATCGTGAGTTTATTAAGGAAAACCTGATAAGGTGTTTAACCGATTGTATATTAACTGTGATTCCTGATGAAATGAAAAGTATAAAAAATAGAAATGTGGTTGAAATCTAAAATTGTTGCTTGTTTTTGTTAGAGACAAGTGGATTTAATAAAATGAATATTAAGTACATTTTACATTGTTGAAAAGCTTTTTTGAATGGGTTGATTTAAATAATCGGATGACTGATTTTAAAGCATTTGATCGATACAAAATATCTCACTTGCACCATTCTAAATATAATGTTACATGATTAAAAGAACTTTTCGGTGAACATTAAAAAAAAATAGCCGAAAATATTTTAGAAATGAACAGTCCATTGTTAACTTTATAGTATGCGTTAATTCAAATTCATAACGTTAATAAACAATGTCAATCGAAAAAAAAATAGAGTCGTTAAATCAGGAAATCAGTGAGAAGATCGATACTTTAAAATCTGTTAAAGCTGAATGCGAAATGGAGAAGAATTTGAATGGTACTTTAAGTTCAGAGATGTGTGCAAAAAAAGAGATGATAGAGTCTGAATGGAAAAAATCTGTTAGTTTGTATAATGAGTTGCAGGGTAGTATCAGGAGATAATATTAATTATAATATTTTCCCTCTATACAACACATTTTCTTTAAGCCTTAAGATATAAATTTTGCTTCCGAAGTAATAACTACGTTTAATACTTTTGATATAATGCAGTTTTTTGCGGCCATTGAAGTCATAGTTTCAAATTCTTCAGCATCCATGCCTTCCGCACCTCCAGAGATAACTAAGTGAGAAGATTTAATGGATAATCCTTCCATCGTTATAATAGCCTCTGTATTTAAATTTTTCGGAATAAATCCTTTGGCTGTGATCATTGAACTTACCTCCATCGTAAAGCAGGCGGCATGAGCAGCAGCGATTAACTCTTCCGGATTGGTCCCTGTTTTGCCTTCCTCAAACCGGGCAGTAAAACCATAATTTGTGTTGTTTAAAATTCCACTTTGTGTAGTTAATGTTCCCTTTCCCTCTTTAAGGGTTCCTTCCCAATGTGCTTTTGCTGTCCTTTTCATAACAAATGTTTTATAAATTATTTATTTTTAATTCAAAATCTGAGTTACCAATATTAGTAATAAAACTGTGATACGATGTTACACCAATAAAGTAAATATTACTTTTCTGACCTTGCTCCGCTTTTAAAATGATTTTATTCTCTAACCCTTTTTTACCCATAAAGACATAATTATAATTTTTTCTTGCAGATAATATATCCGTCTTTTTTAAAATGTAAAAAGTGTTTTTCAAGCCATCTGATCCCGTTTTAATCACCACATCATTCAATGGTTTTTTATATTTGAATTTGTCATATTCTCCAATGTCATTTAAAATGAATTTCCCATACGTATCGCCTTTTACTAAACTTGTAAAATTCGGAATGGCTTTGCTACTTATTGTAAATATTGACCGAACAACCTCATAATCCACATCATTTGGAACTAGTGCAAATTGCCAGGAACTATAGTACACAAATACGTTTGGGAGAGATTGTTCATAAATGTCAGACCACACAGTATAACTGCCGTTGGCTTGTTTGTTGAATTCGCTGATCTTTAAATGAAAAGATTGTAAAATAGTTCCTGCCTTTGTTTGGATAGGCATCGGAAATGCTTTTTCTACTCTTGAAACCACATCGCCTAAACTATCAATGTTCACTAAAAACAGTTTATGATTTTTTGACTGGTTTATGAAATTCGAGGTTTTATTTTTAAAGTCAATCATACTGGCATCATAAATACTTCCAATGACAGCAATGCTTTTTGTTTTTTTATCGAAGATTATACCTGACATTAAAAAATGCCTTGGATCACCTTTCGCACTTAGCTTAGTTCCCCTAATCACTTCACCGGTATTAGTATTGATTCGTAAAATCCACTG